>NZ_JBSGZJ010000166.1:0-14039 GCF_053610925.1 Streptomyces sp. NPDC054847
TCACCGCTTTTCTGCTTTTTTTGGTTTGGGTGGTCCGGCTTTTTGGCGCGTCCTGCACGGGGTTTTCCCGGCGGGGGCCCCCGCGGGAGACCCGCGGGGCCGACGGCTGTGCGGCTTCTGACCGGTCAGTCGCTCTGCCACGAGTAGAACTGCTGCGCCATGGCGTCCTTCGGACTCCGCCAGGTCTGCGGGTCGTACGGGCTGACGAACGCTGACAGCCGGTCGCTGATGTCCCGGAACTCCGGGTGCTCCGTCAGCTTGGCGATCGCCGGGCCGGCCGGCTTGTCCGACTCGATGAGGTGCAGGTAGACGTCGCCGAACTGGAAGAGGCTGCGCCGCTTCACTCCCACGAGGTGCGGCAGTTCACCCTTGTCGGAGGCCGTGAACACCTCGGCGATGTCGGGGGCGGAACCCGGTGCCATCCGGGCGACGATCAGGGCGTGGTGCATCGGGGGTGTCCCTTCGGATGCCGTCGGCAGGTCGGGCGTGCGGTCAGACCGCGGGGGCGGGCGCCGTGGCGTCCTTGGAGTCCCGGCCGAGCCGGGCGCGCTGCTCGATCTTGTTCCGGATGAGGTCCATCTGGATCGGCGAGTTGCGGTTGATGTTGGCCGTCATCCACTCGTCGTCGACGGGCGCGTCCGGCTTCATCGCGAAGTCCTGCGTCCAGCGCATCCGTACACCGCGCGGCGTCTCCTCGTACTCCCAGCGGATGTTCATGTACTGGAAGGGGCCCGTCTCGACACGGCGGGCGGTGACCGTGAGCGCGGAACGGTCGGCCACGCGCTCGGAGACCCAGCTCCAGACCTGGCCGTTCTCGTCGGGGTACATGGTCAGCCGGAACAAGGTCCGGTTGCCCTCGCGTTCCATGACCTCCACGGACGCGTACTCGCTGAACAGCTGCGGCCAGTGGTCGAGGTCGTTGGTGACGTCCCACACGAGGTCGAGGGGGGCGTCGATGGTGACTTCGTTCTCGGTGTGTCCGGGCATCTCAGGCTCCTGCCATCAGGGAGGTGTTGACGAGGTCGAGGAATTCACGGGGCGTCTTGCAGCGGTCGGCGTCGGGCGGCAGGGGCCGGCCGTACCGGTTCTCCAGCTCGCCCACGATGCCGAGCAGGCCGAGCGAGTCGAGGCCGTAGACCTCGAACGGCGTCTCGGGCCGCTGCTCCATCTCGTCGGGGTCGACGGTGATCCCGGCTCCCTTCTTCATCAGGGTGGCCAGTTCGTCGACGGTCAGCTGATCTGTCATGGCGAGGTTCTCCATCTCACGAGGGGTCGGCGCCGCGCCGCAGCACGAGCGCCGAGTTGGAACCCATCAGTCCCCGGCTCAGCACCAGGGCCGTGCGCAGCTCCGTGGGCCGGGCGGTGCCGGTCACCAGAGCCAGGTCGTGGCACACGTCCTGGACATGGGGGGTGGGCGGTACGAGACCGTGCTCCAGGGCGAGCACCGCGGCGGCGGTGTCGAGCAGCGGCGCCCCGCAGTACGCCCGCCCGGTGCCGGTCTTGGGGGCGGTCACCGGGACGCGGGAACCGTGCGCGCCCAGCGCGTCAGTGATCGCCAGGGCCTCGGCCCGGTCGGCCTCCGGCAGGCCGAGCGCGTCCGCGAAGACGACGTCGATCTCCTCGGGCGAGCAGCCCGCGGCCTCCAGGGCTCCGCCGATCGCCCGCGCCAGCCCTTCCCGTGACTCCTCCCACCGGGATGCCCCGGTGAACGTCGCGGCGTGGCCGGCGACCGTCGCGCGGATCGCGGTGCCCCGGCGGCGGGCCGTCTCCGCGTCCTCGACGACGAGCATGGCGCCGCCCTCGCCGGGCACGAAGCCGCACGCCTGCGGGGTGAAGGGACGGTAGGCGCGGTCCGGGTCCTCACAGGTGCTCAGCTCCCGGTAGCCCAGCTGGCAGACGATCGAGTACGGGGCGAGCGGTGCCTCCGCCGCTCCGACGATGACCGTGTCGGTGCCCCGGCGCACGGCGCCGGCGGCGTGCGCGACGGCGTCGAGTCCGCCGGCCTCGTCGCTGGCGACGACTCCGCAGGGGCCCTTGAAGCCGCCGCGGATGGAGATCTGCCCGGTGCTCGCCGCGTAGAACCAGGCGATGGACTGGTACGGGCCGACGTAGGTCGGTCCCTGTCCCCACAGGCGCTGCAGCTCACGCTGGCCGAACTCGCCGCCGCCCGACCCGGCGGCGGTGACCACACCGACCGAGTAGGGCGTACCGCCGTGCGCGCCTTCGCCGATCCCCGCGTCGGCCAGCGCCAGGTCGGCCGCCGCCATCGCGAAGTGGGAGAAACGGTCGGTCTGGACGAGGAAGCGCTGCTCGACCATCGACTCGGCGTCGAAGCCGCGTACCTCGCCGGCGACCCGCAGCGGCAGGTGTTCGCAGCCTTCCCTGCTGACACCGTCCAGGGCGCTGATGCCCTCGACGGTGGACTTCCAGAAGGTCTCCGCACCCACACCGTTGGGGGCGACGACACCGATGCCGGTGACGACGGCGGACCTCGTGTGCCGGTTGCCGGGGCTCATCATGCACTCCCGCCTGGTCGGGTGAGTACGACGGCGGACTGGAAGCCGCCGAAGCCGCTTCCCACCGACAGCACGCTGCGCAGTTTCAGGGGGCGCGCGGTGCGCGGTACGTAGTCGAGGTCGCACTCGGGGTCGGGGGTCTCGTAGTTGGCGGTGGGCGGCACCACCTGATTGGCCAGTGCGAGCACGCAGGCGACGAGTTCGATCGCGCCGATCGCACCGAGGGAGTGGCCCACCATGGACTTGATGGAGCTCATCGGCGTCTTGTACGCGTGGTCCCCCAGCGACCGCTTGACCGCCGCCGTCTCGTGGCGGTCGTTCTGCTGGGTGCCGGATCCGTGCGCGTTGACGTAGTCGATGTCCGTCCGGTCGAGCCGGGCGTGGTTCATCGCGTCGTCGATCGCCCGTGCCATCTCCAGGCCCTCACGGGTGAGGCCGGTCATGTGGTGGGCGTTGCCGAAGGTGGCGTAGCCGCCGATCTCGCAGTACACGTGCGCACCGCGGGCGCGGGCGTGCTCGAGTTCCTCGAGGATCAGTACGGCCCCGCCCTCTCCCATGACGAACCCGTCGCGGTTCGCGTCGAAGGGGCGGGACGCGTGAGCCGGGTCGTCGTTGTTGGGGGAGGTCGCCTTGATGGCGTCGAAGCAGGCCACCGTGATGGGGGAGATCGGCGAGTCGGAGGCGCCGGCGACGCAGATGTCGGCGCGGCCCTCCTCGATGGCGTGGAACGCGTAGCCGATCGCGTCGAGGCCGGAGGTGCAGCCGGTGGAGACCGTCTGCACCGGGCCCCGCACGCCGTTCTGTTCGGCCACTTCGGAGGCCAGCGTGCTGGGGGAGAACGCCCGGTGGAGATGGGGCGCCGCCTCGCTGTGGTCCACGTCCCAACGCCTGCCCGTGCTGCTGACCTTGACGTAGTCCCGCTCGAGCCGGGTGGTGCCGCCGACGGCGGTGCCCATCGACACGGCGGTCCGCCAGGGATCCAGCGTCGCCGCGTCGAGACCGGCGTCGGCCATCGCCTCACGAGCCGCGACAAGGGCGAACTGCACGTACCGGTCGGCGCGTTGGGCGTCCGCGGCGCCGAGACCATGGGCCGCGGGGTCGAAGTCGACCTCGGCGGCTATACGGGAGCGGAACCCGGTCGGGTCGAACAGGGTGATCCCGCGGGTCGCTGTCCGTCCGTTCGACAGCAGGTCCCAGAACGCCGGGGCGCCCACACCTCCGGGTGCGACGATGCCGACGCCGGTCACCGCCACACGCCGGGTCACGACACCGACCCCGTTCGCTCAGGCGGCAGGTGCGCGCCGGTGCCCGCGGCCTCGGGGGTGTCCTCCGTGTCGACGTGGCCGAGTTCCGGCCGGGGCGCGAGCGGACCGAGGTGGAAGACCATCCGGGCCTGGGTGCTGCCCACGTTGCGGAACCGGTGCCGCACATAAGGGGGGATGAGCAGGCCCTGGTCGGGGCGGATGGCGAACGGCTCGCCGTCCAGGTCGACCTCGAGTTCGCCGGCGACGACGTACACGAACTCCTCGGAGTACGGGTGGTAGTGCTCGCCGATGCGGTCGCCGGGCTCGACGAGCGCCAGACCCATGAAGCCGCTCGTGGCCCCCACCGCGGTGGGGGTGAGCATGGCGCGCAGGTCGCCGCCGCGCCTGCGGTTGGGCTGGGTCTCGCTCAGGTCGACGATGCGATGGGTTGTGGTCATGACTGGTTCCTCCACAAGGCCTTGCGGCACGGTGACTTCGGGGTGTCGCACGGCCGCCGGCGGCCGGGTGCGTGGTTCAACGGGCACGGCGGTCGGTGATCAGGCGCATCTGGGAGCTCTCGAGCAGACGGGTCATCGCCTTCTCGTCCGAGAGCGACTCGTCGAGGCCGAGCGCCTCGGTGTCCAGCAGCTTCGCCAGCACAGCGGCCTTGCGCCGGCCGTGCGCGCCCATGACGCCCGACGGATCGGTGTCGAGGGGTCCGCGCACGTCGACGAGGCGTACGACGATGTCGTCGCGCTGGAAGACGGTGCTGCTGTCGACGGGGCAGCCGGCGCTGTCGGCCGCTGCCTCGTCCTGTTCGGCGAGCAGCCGGGCCAGGGCCATCCCGCAACCGGGCTTCGCCGGGTAGAGCAGCGCGTGGCGCTCCCTCTCCGCGTGCTGCTCCCCCGGGGGCGCGAGGTGGTGGACCGCGGGCAGGGCGGCGCGGGTGAAGAACAGCCGTGCCGACTGCGGGTCGTCGAGGTTCCGGTCCTGTTCCAGGTACGGGTTGATGGCCTCTTCGACCGCCCTGACCTCGGGCTGCCTGGCCACGTGCCGCAGCGCCACGAGCAGGTCGCCCTGCACCTCGACGGTCCGCACGACGCGGTTGCCGTGCATGAACAGCGTGGTGCGGCGGAGCCGGGTGGTGTCGTCGACCTGCGCCTGGGGCGAGGTGTAGCCGGAGAGGATCTCGGCCACCTTCTGCTCGCTGCCGGGCTTGACGGTGAAGGTGAGGGCGTGGCGGACCACGCCGTCTCCGACCCGGGGTGACGGCTGGAGCCCGCCGACGTGCTGGACGGCGGCCTGGGGTGCGTGCACGCCTGCGGTCTCCCGCAGGACGCTGAAGCGCAGGGACCGCGTGTCGCGCACGCAGTCGTGCAGCGGTCGTACGGTCTCGACGTGCTCCTCGCTGTTCACCCAGGCGAGGAAGGGCGGTGCGCTCTCCCATTCGCTGGTGATGAGCCACTGTGACGGGTTCTCGATCGACTGGCAGAGCTGGTCGCTGAGATGCCCGGGCACGGCGGCAACCTGGTTGCGCATGTGCTCGTAGGCCGTCAGAAAGCGCTGTTGGGCGCCGTCCTGGAGGTCAAGCAGCAGCACGACCCGGAGCCGGGAGCCGTCGAATGCGGACTGGGACACACGTTCGGACAGCATTGTCATGTTCCACGCATCTCCTTGTCGATGAGGCCGCCTGCGGCACGACGCCGGGCCTCGGGAATTCCGAGCGACGCATCCGGCGATGCGGACGGCTGGCCACCAGTGACGCGATGTGGTGGTCCGGCTTCGATCCTGTGTCGGTAACACGGGTGGCGCGAGATGTGTGCACCACGCGGGTGAAGGGCCGAGCCGAACCCCCCGTGCGCGGGCAGGAAACGCGGGGATGGAGAACGCCAAATCCCTACTGGCGGCTGGAGCTGGAGCACTCATGAAAGAGAAAGCCGAACAACACCGCGTACCGGTCCTGATCGTGGGCGGCTCCCTCGTGGGCCTGTCCGCATCCCTGTTCCTCGGCCGGCTCGGCGTCGGGCACATGCTCGTCGAGAAGCACGCGGCCACCTCGGTCCACCCCCGCGGCCGCGGGAACAACCTGCGCACGATGGAGGTGTTCCGTTCGGCCGGGGTGGCGGATCGGATCTGGGCCGCGGCGTCCGTGCTGGCCGACAACCACGGCATCCTGCAGACGCCGGACCTGGGTGACGCCGACGCCGGCGAGTGGCTGGTCAAGCAGATCGACGAGAAGGGCGGCTCGCCGGGCCGTCTCAGCCCCGCCGCATGGTGCGTGTGCAGCCAGAACGACCTGGAGCCCGTGCTCCTCGACGCGGCCGTCGAACTGGGCGGCGATGTGCGCTTCTCCACCGAGCTGGTCTCCTTCGAGCAGGACGACGACGGCGTCACCGCCGTCGTCCGCGACCGGGGGAGCGGCCGCGAGAGCACCGTGCGCGCGGACTACCTGATCGCCGCCGACGGGCCGCGCAGCCCGGTGCGTGAGCGGCTCGGCATCGGGCAGTCCGGCCCCGGTGACCTGTTCCACAACGTGAGCATCAGCTTCCGCTCGCGCGCACTCGCCGATGTGGTCGGCGACCGCCGCTTCGTGGTCTGCTACCTCACCGGTCCCGAGGCGGAGGGCGCCCTGCTCCCGGTGGACAACAAGGAGCTCTGGGTGTTCCACGCGCCCTGGCAGTACGACCGCGGCGAGCCGCTCGAGGACTTCACGGACGAGCGCTGCGCCGACCTCCTCCGCGCGGCGACCGGCGTGCCGGACCTCGACGTCGAGGTCACCGGAAAGGCGCCCTGGCACGCCGCGGAACGGGTCGCCGAGCACTACGGGCGGGGCAGGGTCTTCCTGGCGGGGGACTCCGCACATGAGATGTCACCGACCGGCGCCTTCGGCTCCAACACGGGCATCCAGGACGCGCACAACCTCGCCTGGAAGATCGCGGCCGTCCTCGACGGCTCGGCGGGGCCGGAGCTGCTCGACACGTACGAGCAGGAACGCCAGCCGGTGGCGCTGGCCACCAGTGCCCGCGCGTCCGCGCGGTCGGTCGAACACAGCCACCCCGGGTACGAGCCGGCCCCGGCGGCGGTGGCCGCCGGACCGCGTGGCGGGCTGCTCCCCGTCGTCCTCGGCTACCGCTACCCGCGCGGGGCGGTCCTCGGCGCCGACCCCCAACTGCCCCCGGTGCCCGACCGGATCGACTTCTCCGGAGCCCCTGGCACCCGGGCCCCGCACATGTGGCTCCACCGGCACGGCGACCACACCAGACTGTCCACGCTGGACCTCTACGAGAAGTCGTTCGTCCTGCTGACCGGCCACGGCGGCAAGGACTGGCTCACGGCCTCGGAACTCGTCGCCGACCGCCTGTCGGTCGGGCTGGTCGCGTACCGCGTCGGTCAGGGAACGGAGGCGGACCTGGTGGCGGAGGCCGGCGCCGACTGGGCGCAGACCCACGGCGCCACCCCCGAAGGCGCGGTGCTGGTCCGCCCGGACGGGTTCGTGGCGTGGCGCGCGGTGAACGCGGTACCCGACGCGGAGACCGTGCTGTACGAGGCTCTGGCGGCGGTGCTGCGGCGCGGCTGAGGCCGGCGGCGCACCGGAACGGGAGCGGTCCACCCTGCTCGGGCGGCCCGCTCCCTCTCGCTTCCGCCGCCGCCGGGCCCTGCCGGGCGCCCCCCGCGAACAGCGGGGACCGGGCCGTCCGACACACTGGGGGCCGGGTTCGGCAGCGTCGGCGGGCCCGGTGGGAGGCCGATCCGGGCAGAAGTGAACGGCGGGCAGGTGCCCGGCCGTACCAGTCGCAGCGGCGACCCCCGCAAGGCCGCCGCGCACGGCCGTCACCCCGACGTCAGGGCAGAAGGGACACACTGTGGCACTGTCATCCCCGAAGGACCGACTGGCTTCGCTCCGCGCCGAACTCGAGGAACGCAACCCGGCACAGCCGGAGTTCCACCAGGCGGCACGGGAGGTGCTGGAAACCCTGGCACCCGTCCTCGCCGCGCGCCCCGAGTACGCGCAGGCGCGGATCGTGGAGCGGCTCTGCGAGCCGGAGCGGCAGATCATCTTCCGGGTGCCCTGGCAGGACGACCGCGGCGCCGTCCACATCAACCGGGGATTCAGGGTCGAGTTCAACAGCGCCCTCGGCCCGTACAAGGGCGGCCTGCGCTTCCACCGGTCGGTGAACCTCGGCGTGGTGAAGTTCCTCGGCTTCGAACAGATCTTCAAGAACGCCCTGACCGGCCTCGGCATCGGCGGCGGCAAGGGCGGCAGCGACTTCGACCCGCACGGCCGGTCGGACGCCGAGGTCATGCGGTTCTGCCAGTCGTTCATGACCGAACTCCACCGGCACATCGGCGAGCAGACCGACGTGCCCGCGGGCGACATCGGCGTCGGCACCCGCGAGATCGGCTACCTCTTCGGCCAGTACCGCCGCATCACCAACCGCTGGGAGGCCGGCGTCCTCACCGGCAAGGGGCAGAGCTGGGGCGGCTCGGCCGGCCGCACCGAGGCCACCGGCTACGGCAGCGTGCTGTTCGCGGCCGAGATGCTCAGCCTGCGCGGCGAGGACCTCGAGGGCCAGGCCGCCGTCGTCTCCGGTTCCGGCAACGTCGCCGTCCACACCATCGAGAAGCTCCTGCGCAGCGGCGCCCACCCGCTGACCTGCTCCGACTCGGCCGGCTATGTCGTCGACGAGAAGGGCATCGACCTCGAACTGCTCAGGCAGGTCAAGGAGGTCGAACGCGCCCGCGTCAGCGAGTACGCGGAGCGCCGCGGCGCCTCGGCACGCTATGTGCCCGGCGGCAGCGTCTGGGACGTGCCCGCCGACCTCGCCTTCCCCTCCGCCACCCAGAACGAGCTCACGGAACAGGACGCCGTCACCCTGGTGCGCAACGGGGTCAAGGCGGTCGCGGAAGGCGCCAACATGCCCACCACTCCGGAAGCGGTCCACCTGTTCCAGGAGGCCGGCGTGGCCTTCGGCCCCGGCAAGGCCGCCAACGCGGGCGGAGTCGCCGTCAGCGCCCTGGAGATGCGCCAGAACGCGGCCCGCGAGACCTGGTCGGCGGACCGCGTCGAGGACGAACTCGCGGCGATCATGCGGGACATCCACCGCACCTGCCACGAGACCGCCGAACGCTACGGTGCCCCGGGCGACTACGTGACCGGCGCCAACATCGCCGGCTTCGAGCGGGTGGCCGACGCGATGCTCGCCCAGGGCCTCGTGTGACCGGCTCGGCCGGTCGGCCGAGGGTCAGGGCGAGAAGAGCACCTTGACGGCTCCCTCCTGCTTCTTCTGGAACATCTCGTAGGCCTCCGGAGCCTTCTCCAGCGGCACGCGGTGGGTGGCGAACTGCTCGGTGCCGAGCGGATCGCCGTCGGTGACGAGCGGCAGCAGATCGTCCACCCACCGCCATACGTTGGCCTGCCCCATCCGCAACTGCACCTGCTTGTCGAACATGGTCATCATCGGCATCGGGTCCGCCATCCCGCCGTACACGCCGGAGAGGGACACGGTGCCGCCGCGGCGTACCAGCTCGATCGCCAGGTGCAGGGCGGAGAGGCTGTCGACGCCGACGCGCTTCATCATCCGGGCGGCGACCGCACCGGGCAGCAGGGTCGTCAGCTGCTGCCCCGCCTTCGCCACCGGCGCGCCGTGGGCCTCCATGCCGACCGCGTCGATGACCGCGTCCGCCCCGCGGCCGTCGGTCAGATCACGGACCGCGTCCACGACCTTGGCGCCGTACTCGTCCAGGTCGAACGTGCGCACGCCGTGCGCCCTGGCCCGTTCCAGCCGTTCCGGCACCAGGTCGATGCCGATCACCAGGCCGGCACCGCGGTGCGCCGCGACACGGGTGCACATGTCGCCGATCGGCCCGAGGCCCAGCACCACCACGGAGCCGCCGGGCGGCACCGCCGCGTACTCGACCGCCTGCCACGACGTGGGCAGCACGTCCGACAGGTAGACGAACCGGTCGTCCGGCGGGCCGTCGGGGACCTTGATGGGCAGCGTGTTGCCGAACGGGACCCGCAGGTACTGCGCCTGCCCGCCGGGCACCTGCCCGTAGAGCTTGGTGTAGCCGAACAGCGAGGCGCCCATGCCGTGTTCCCTGACCTGGGTGGTCTCGCACTGGGACTGCAGGCCCTGCGCGCACATGAAGCAGGTGCCGCACGAGACGTTGAAGGGCACCACGACGCGGTCGCCCGGCCGTACCGCGGTGACCTCCGAGCCCACTTCCTCCACCACGCCCATCGGTTCGTGGCCGAGGATGTCTCCCGGATCGATGAACGGCCCGAACAGCTCGTACAGATGCAGGTCGGAACCGCAGAGCCCGGACGTCGTCACCTTGACGATCACATCGGTCGACTCGCGGATCTCGGGATCAGGGACGGTGTCCACCCGTACGTCGCGCTTTCCGTGCCAGGTCAGTGCTTTCATCGTGCCTCCTCGTCCGCTTTCCCCGGCCGGTCGCCGGAGCCGGGTTCGGCCAGGCGGCGGTGTGCCGCGGCCTTGAGCCGGTCCGGGAGAACCTTGGCCGCGAGTCCCTGCGCCTTGGTCCTCGCCGAACCGGCGAGGGTCTTGTCCGTGCCGGCCATGAGCGCGTCCAGTCCCTGCTTCGCGACCAGCGCCGGATCGTCCTTGGGCCGCTGTCCGACCTTGGTGTCGCCCATGTCGGCACGGTGGAAGAAGTCCGTCTCCGTGGGGCCGGGCATCAGCGACGTGACGGTGACGCCGGTGTCCCGCAGTTCGTTCCGAAGCGCCTGCGCGAAGGACTGGAGGAAGGACTTCGAGGCGTTGTAGACGGCCTGGAAGGAGCCCGGCATGGTCGAGGCGACGGACGAGGTGATGAGCAGTCGTCCCTCGTCGTCGTCGGCCATGTCCCGCAGCAGGCGTTTGGCCAGGTGGACCGTCGATCTGACGTTGAGGTCCACGACGGACAGCTCGTCGGCGAGGTCGGTGTCGAGGAACGCGCCGCCGCGGCCGATGCCCGCGTTGAGCGCGGCGACCGCGACCGGGCGACCGGTCCTGGAGACCGCCTCGTAGAGCCGTTCCGTCTCGTCGTGGTCACGCAGGTCGGCACGGACCGCCTGCACCGTCGTGCCGGCGGCGCGCATCCGCTCGGCGGCCTGATGCAGCCGGGCGTCGTCCTCGGCGTTGACGATCAGGTCGAAACCGCGCTCGGCCAGCTGTTTTCCCAGTTCGAAGCCGATGCCACTGGACGCTCCCGTGACAACGGCCAGAGGGTTCGAAGAGGTCATGCGGCGACGGGTACCCAGGTGCCGGACATTCACCGGACGGAGCCGACTTCCGCCCGGCGAACACATTCCGTGGCTCACTCGAATGCAGTACGTGAAGCGGCCCGGCCACCGGGAGCGGCCGACGCTGGTCGCAGGCCGGAAGACCCGGCAGGACGCACGGGACGTACGGAGGTAATCGATGAACGCCGCCTTCTCGCGCAGTTGGAAACACGCCGTCGTCACCGGTGGCGCGGGCTTCGTCGGTTCGCACCTGTGCACGGCGCTGCTGGACTCCGGCGCCGCGGTGACCTGCGTCGACGACTTCAGCACCGGCCGCCCGGAGAACATATCCACGCTGCGCGACCGCCCCGGGTTCCAGCTCGTGCAAGCCAGCGTCAGTGAGCCGTTCACCGTCGAGCCGCCCGCGGACCTGGTGCTGCACTTCGCCTCCCCGGCCTCCCCGGCCGACTACCTCCGGCTGCCGCTGCACACGCTCGACGCCGGCAGCCTCGGCACCCGCAACGCTCTGGCGCTCGCCCACCGTCTCGGCGCCCGCTTCCTGCTGGCGTCCACCTCGGAGGTCTACGGCGACCCCCAGCAGCATCCGCAGAACGAGCGCTACTGGGGCAACGTCAACCCGGTCGGCCCGCGCAGCGTGTACGACGAGGCCAAGCGTTTCGGTGAGGCACTGACCACCGCCCACGCGGACGCCAACGGCACCGACACCGGCATCGTGCGGCTGTTCAACACCTACGGACCCCGGATGCGCGGCCACGACGGCCGGGCGGTACCGACGTTCGTCCGCCAGGCGCTGGCCGGCGAGCCCCTGACGGTGAGCGGCGACGGCCGTCAGACGCGGTCCCTCTGCTACGTCGACGACACCGTCCGCGGCATCCTGGCGGCCGCCGCCCACGGACTGCGGGGCCCGGTGAACATCGGCAACCCGACCGAGATCACCATGCTCGACCTCGCCCGTCTGGTCATCGAACTCACCGGTTCCCGCTCCGAGATCCGCTTCATCGAGCGGCCCACCGACGACCCGGCCGTGCGTTGCCCCGACATCACGCTGGCCCGCGACAAGCTCGAATGGGAGCCGTCCGTGAGCGCCGAGCAGGGCCTGCGCCGCACCATCGCCTGGTTCCGCGACCACATGGACTGACGGCGCGCCCGCCCGCCCCGACCCTGGACGCGCCTCGTCGAAAGGCCTGTGACTGACATGCGCATTCTCGGAATCAACGCCCTGTTCCACGACCCCGCCGCCGCACTCGTCATCGACGGCAGGACCGTCGCCGCGGCCGAGGAGGAACGCTTCTCCCGGCGCAAGCACGGAAAGCGCCCGCTGCCCTTCTCCGCCTGGGAACTGCCGGAGCAGTCCGCCGCCTGGTGTCTGAAGCGCGCCGGGCTGCGGCCCCAGGACCTCGACGCGGTGGCGTACTCCTTCGACCCGTCGCTCGCGAGGCCGACCGATGCCATGGGCCTCGACGACCCCTGGGACCACCTGCGCCTCGCCTACGCACGAGAGGCCCCCGGCTTCCTGCAGACCGCGCTCCCGGGCCTCGACCCCGACATCGTCCGCTTCGTGCCGCACCACATGGCACACGCCGCCTCCGGCGCCTTCGCCGCCCCCGACGCCGACAGCTCGTCGGTGCTCGTCCTCGACGGCCGCGGCGAACGGGCCTCGCACCTCGCCGCACGCCGGATACACGGCCGGCTGGAGGCCCTGCACGCACAGGAACTGCCCCACTCGCTCGGACTCGTCTACGAGGAACTGACCGAGCACCTCGGATTCCTGCGGTCCAGCGACGAATTCAAGGTGATGGCCCTCGCCTCCCACGGCACACCCCGCATGCTCGGCGAACTGCGCAAGTACGTGCACCCCACCGGCGACGGCGGGTTCCGGGCGACCGGCGTGCCCTGGCAGCAGTTCTGCGCGCCGCGAGGTCCGGAGGAGCCGTGGACCCAGGAGCACGCCGACGTGGCCGCGAGCGCCCAGGCCGTCCTCGAGGAGACCATGCTCGACCTCGTGCGCCACCTGCACGGGCAGACCCACGACAGCCTGCTCACCCTCGCCGGCGGCGTCGCCCTCAACTGCGTGGCCAACTCCCGTATCGCCCGCGAAGGCCCCTTCTCCCGGGTCTGGGTGCAGCCCGCCGCGGGTGACGCGGGCACCGCCCTGGGCGGCGCTCTGCTGCTGTCGGCCGGCGCGGGGGACGACCCGGAGCCGATGCACGGCGCGGACCTCGGACGTGACTGGTCCGACGCGGAACTCGGCGCCTGGCTGAAGACCGCCGCCGTGCCCTTCGACCGCCCCGCCGACATCGCCGCGACCGTGGCGCAGGCACTCGCCGACAACGCGATCGTGGCCTGGTTCCAGGGCCGTTCCGAATACGGACCCAGGGCCCTCGGCCACCGCTCGCTGCTCGCCCACCCCGGCCACGCGGGCAACCTCGAGCGCCTCAACGACGTCAAGGGCCGTGAGCAGTTCCGGCCGGTCGCCCCGATGGTGCTCGCCGAAAGGGCCGCGGAGATCTTCGAAGGGCCGTTGCCCAGCCCGTACATGCTCTTCGTGCACGACGTGGCCCCGGCGTGGCGGGAACGCATCCCCGCCGTCGTCCATGTCGACGGAACGGCCCGCATCCAGACCGTCGACCGCTCGCGCGAACCCCTGGTGGCCCGGATGCTCGCCGAGTTCGAGCGGCTCACCGGACTGCCGGTCGTCGTCAACACCAGCCTGAACACCGCCGGGCGGCCCATGGTCGACGACCCGCGCGACGCCCTCGAATGCTTCGGCTCGTCACCCGTCGACCTGCTGGCCATCGGACCGTACGCCATCCGGCGCGGCGACTTCTTCCGCCACAGCGACGACACCGACGACTCCGGAACGGGAGCCCTGCGATGACCGCCCATGGAGACGGGCCGCTGCGGTACACCGTGGTGATACCGACCGTCGGCAGGCCCAGTCTGACCGCGTGCCTGCGGGCGCTGGCCGCCGCAGGCGGCCCCGGGCCGGTGCGGGTGGTCCTCGTCGACGACCGCCGCGGCGCCCCCCGC
>NZ_JBSGZJ010000167.1:0-14015 GCF_053610925.1 Streptomyces sp. NPDC054847
CAGTTTGGCGAGCGCTTCCGCGAGAATCGCCTCGCCGTCCGCGTCGCTGCGCCGCTCGCGAACGTACGCGAGGTGCGTCTTGTACGGCTCCGTGCGCGGCGGGTCCGGCGGATTGTCCCGGTCCTGGCCGGCCGGGAACCCGCACCGCGGGCAGTCCCACGTGTCGGGGACCTGTGCGTCACTGGCGAAGCTCGGCTGCGTCTCGTGCCCGTTCGAGCACCAGAAGGAGATGCGGAGGCGCGGCGCGGACTCGCCTCGCTCTGCCTCGCCCATCGGCCCCGCTCCGACCCGGCTTCCCCGGATCGCGTTGCCACTTGCCACGGTCGTAACTCCCTGCGTGATGGTGCTGCACAGCGTCTCACAGCGGCTGCGCCGCGAGTGCCCCAGTCTACGTAAGGCCCAACGCTCGTCCAGTGATTGGAGTTACACCCCAGCTCGGGACGCGGAATCGGTGGGTCAGCTGTCCAGCTTCATCAGCAGACCAAGTACGACAATGCACGCGAACCACAGCAGACCGACCACGACGGTGATGCGGTCGAGGTTCCGCTCGGCCACGGAGGAGCCGCCGACAGAGGACTGCATTCCGCCACCGAACATGTCGGAAAGACCGCCGCCCTTCCCCTTGTGCATCAGCACGAGCAACATCAGCAGCCCGCTGAAAATGATCAGGGCGATCGAGAATCCCATAACCACGGCTGGACCCTACTTCCTGGCAATTCTCTTGGACTCAATACGGACGACGGGGGCCCGGGCTCGATGTGTGAGCCGCAGGCCCCCGCAAGGGTACGCCGGATCGGCGCTACCGCATACTCACTGGTCGCGGAACCGGACGATCTTGACGAACTCGTCCGCGTCCAGCGCCGCCCCGCCGACCAGGGCGCCGTCCACGTCGGGCTGGGCCATGATCGCGGCGACGTTGCCCGCCTTCACCGAGCCGCCGTACTGGATCCGGACCTTGTCGGCCAGCTCCTGGGAGTACAGCTCCGCGAGACGGCCGCGGATCGCACCGCAGACCTCCTGCGCGTCCTCGGGGGTGGCGACCTCGCCGGTGCCGATGGCCCACACCGGCTCGTAGGCGATCACGATGGTCTCGGCCTGCTCGGCCGGGACGTCCTTCAGACCGCCGTCGAGCTGGGCGAGCGTGTACTCGACCTGGTTGCCGGCCTTGCGGATGTCGAGGCCCTCGCCGACGCACAGGATCGGGGTCAGGCCGTGCTTGAAGGCCGCCTTCACCTTGGCGTTGCAGATCTCGTCGGTCTCCGCGTGGTACTGGCGGCGCTCCGAGTGGCCCACGGCGACGAAGGTGCACTTCAGCTTGGCCAGCATCGGGCCGGAGATCTCGCCGGTGTAGGCGCCGGAGTCGTGCGCCGAGATGTCCTGGGCGCCGTACTTGATCTTCAGCTTGTCGCCGTCGACCAGGGTCTGGACGGACCGAAGGTCGGTGAAGGGCGGCAGGACGGCGACCTCTACGGCGTCGTAGTCCTTGTCGGCCAGCGCGAAGGCGAGCTTCTGGACGTGAGCGATGGCCTCGAGGTGGTTGAGGTTCATCTTCCAGTTGCCCGCCATCAGCGGGATGCGGCCCTGGTCAGTAGCAGTCATGCGGGGTCAGTCCTCCAGTGCGGCAAGGCCGGGAAGCGTCTTGCCTTCGAGATATTCGAGGCTCGCGCCGCCGCCGGTCGAGATGTGGCCGAACGCCTTCTCGTCGAAGCCCAGGATCCGCACGGCGGCGGCGGAGTCGCCGCCGCCGACCACGGAGAAGGCCGGGGAGTCGACGAGCGCCTGGGCAACGGCCTTGGTGCCCTCGGCGTAGTCGGGGTGCTCGAAGACGCCCATGGGGCCGTTCCAGAAGACGGTGGCCGCGTCGGCGAGCTTCGAGGCGTAGAGCTGGCGGGTCTCCGGACCGATGTCCAGACCCTCCTGGTCGGCGGGGATGGCGTCCGCGGCGACGACGGTGGGGTTGGCCGGCGCCTTGGTCTTCAGGTCCGGGAACTCGGTCGAGACCAGCACGTCGACGGGGAGCACGAACTCCACGCCCTTGGCCTTGGCGCGCTCCAGGTACTCGAGCACGGCCGGGACCTGGTCCTCCTGGAGCAGCGAGATGCCGACCTCGTGGCCCTGGGCCTTGAGGAAGGTGTACGCCATGCCGCCGCCGATGAGGATGCGGTCGGCCTTCTCCAGCAGGTGGTCGATGACCCCGAGCTTGTCGGAGACCTTGGCGCCGCCGAGCACGACGACGTAGGGCCGGCTGACGTCCTCCGTGAGCTTCTTGAGGACGCCGACCTCGGTGTCGATCAGGAAGCCCGCGGCGTGCGGCAGCCGGGCCGGGAGGTCGAACACGGAGGCGTGCTTGCGGTGCACGGCGCCGAAGCCGTCGCCGACGTACACATCGGCGAGGGAGGCGAGCCGGTCCGCGAAGGCGCCGCGCTCGGCGTCGTCCTTGGAGGTCTCGCCGGGGTTGAAGCGGAGGTTCTCCAGGACGGCGACCCGGCCGTCCTCGAGGTTGGCGACAGCGGCCGTGGCGGACTCACCGACGGTGTCGGTCGCGAACTCCACGTGCGTGCCGAGCAGCTCCCCGAGCCGGGCGGCGGCCGGGGCCAGCGAGAAGGCGGGGTCCGGGGCGCCCTTGGGGCGGCCCAGGTGCGAGGCGACGACGACCCGGGCCCCGGCCTCCGCCAGCCTGGCGATGGTCGGCTGCACGGCCCGGATGCGGCCGTCGTCGGTGATGGTCGTGCCGTCGAGCGGCACGTTGAGGTCGGCGCGGACGAATACCCGCTTGCCCGCGACCCCGTCGGCCAGCAACTGGTCGATGGTCTTCATGTTTTTACGGCTCCTCGGAGGGCTGCACGCGCGACAGG
The DNA here is from genome assembly GCF_053610925.1 of Streptomyces sp. NPDC054847. Classification (NCBI taxonomy): domain Bacteria; kingdom Bacillati; phylum Actinomycetota; class Actinomycetes; order Kitasatosporales; family Streptomycetaceae; genus Streptomyces; species Streptomyces sp. NPDC054847. Next base: position 2,856 of record NZ_JBSGZJ010000167.1, read on the forward strand.
GCTCGAACGGCGCCACTTTGCGCTGCCCGAGCCCTGTTGCTCACATCTTTGTGCTCTCGTTGCAGATCAGGTGCAGATCAGATCAGGCGCTGCTGATCAGAGCTGGTTGCCCACGAAGACCGTAAGGTCCACGAGGCGGTTGGAGTAGCCCCACTCGTTGTCGTACCAGCCGAGGATCTTCACCGACTTGCCCTCCTGGACCATGGTCAGCGAGGAGTCGAAGGTGCAGGACGCGGCGTCGCCGACGATGTCCGAGGACACGATCGGGTCCTCCGTGTAGAAGAGGACACCCTTCAGGTCGCCGTCGTCGGCGGCCTTCTTGAACGCGGCGTTGACCTCGTCCTTGGTGACCTCACGCTCGAGCTCGACGACCAGGTCGGTGGCCGAACCGGTCGGGACCGGGACGCGCATCGCGATGCCGTCCAGCTTGCCCTTCAGCTTCGGCAGGACCAGGGCGGTGGCCTTGGCGGCACCGGTGGTCGTGGGGATGATGTTCTCCGCGGCGGCGCGGGCGCGACGCAGGTCGGAGTGGGGGAAGTCCAGGATCCGCTGGTCGTTGGTGTACGCGTGGACCGTGGTCATCAGACCCTTGACGATGCCGAAGTTCTCGTCCAGAACCTTGGCCATCGGCGCCACACAGTTGGTGGTGCAGGAGGCGTTGGAGATGACGTGGTGGTTGGCGGCGTCGTACTTGTCCTGGTTGACGCCCATCACGATGGTGATGTCCTCGTCCTTGGCCGGAGCCGAGATGAGGACCTTCTTGGCGCCGCCGGCGATGTGCTTCTCGGCGTCGGCCTTCTTGGTGAAGATGCCCGTCGACTCGATGACGATGTCGACGCCCAGCTCGCCCCACGGGATGTCGGCGGGGTTGCGCTCGGAGAGCACCTTGATGGTGTGGCCGTCGACCGTGATGGTGTCGGCGGTGTGGCTCACCTCGGCCTTGAGACGGCCGAGGATGGTGTCGTACTTCAGCAGGTGGGCCGTGGTCGCAGTGTCACCCAGGTCGTTGACAGCCACGATCTCGATGTCTGCACCCTGCTCCAGCAGCGCGCGGAAGTAGTTACGACCGATGCGGCCAAAGCCGTTGATGCCTACGCGGATCGTCACGAACCGATCTCCTCGTTGGTACGCCGGTTTTCGACGCCGGCGAGTTGTATGGGATGTCCCCGACCGCCTACGACCCTACCCCCCTGAAGGCCCCGTAGTGACATCGAGATGCCGTGTGTGCAACACGGTGGCCCGTACCCGCCAGTAGGAATTCCGGCCACCGTGTCCCGCACCGGATCGCGGGGCGTTCACAGCGTCGCCCCGCGCCCGGTCACGGCTCTTCTCAGCGCCGCAGCGCCCTGAGTGCCGCGGCGACGATCCGCTCACGGTCGGACGCCGTTCGCACGTGCTCGAGGCCGAAACCGATCAGCACACTGTCGCGCGTGCTCACCGCCGACGCGGACGGATACAGATCCTGGCTGCGCTCCCAGTTCCCCCGCAGGGCGGGGCTGCCCTCAGCTGGGCCGGCGGCCGCCCAGGGCCCCAGCGAGGTCTCGAAGCCCTCGATGGGCTGCTCCACGCCGCCGGTGACGAGCCGGGTGTCGTCGACGAAGACACCGCGGCCACCTTCGCTCGGGTCGGTGACATAGGAGACGGAGACCTCGATCCGCTTGCCCGCGTAGGCACTCAGGTCGAAGGAGGCCGCCCGCCAGCCGTCGGACGCCCCGGTGAAGGCGTTCCACGCGCCGGTGGTGCCGCTCGCCGTGCACGCGTCCTCGCCGAGGGTGAGGTAGTGCCGCAGGAAGGGGTGCTGATCGATGTAGAAGCCGCCGTCGCACTGGGCCGGGACCTCGGTGGAGGTGCCGCCGCCGACGTCGGGGAGCGTCGTCCAGTCGTCCTGGCCCACGGTGTGGACCTCGACGACGGCGTTGTCGTAGCCGGGCTCCGTGTCGAAGCTCAGCCGCATGTCCAGGGCGGGCCGGTCGGCGGCCGCCGTGCCGGTCAGATCGATCGTGCGGGACAGCCGCGCCCACGAGGAGTTGCGGTGGGTGACCGCCGCGTACCACTCACCGCCGTACGGCGAGAACGGCATCCTGGCGCCCGGGTAGTCACCCGCGGCGGCGCTGTCGAACTGCGGGAACTCGTCCGGCGGCAGGGTGTCCGAGGTGATCGTGTAGGCGCCGGCCGCGTCCAGCGGGTTGCCCGGGACGTCCCCGAGGGCGCCGGAGGCGCCGGTGAGGCGTCCGGTGCCGAGGAAGCCGGTCACTCCGGCGAGCGAGGCCCGTCCGGATGCTCCGAGGTAGTACTGCGAGAAGTCGTCGCTCAGCGCCCCGCCGAGGTCGGCGTCACCGCCGGCGCGCTCGCCCATGGAGACGAGCTTCCCGCCCTCGTTGAGGTAGGCCCGTACGGCCTGCGTGGTCGCCCAGGACGGCTCGGCCGCGCCCGAGTACCAAACGACGGTCCGGAAGTGGCCGAGGACCGCGAGCGGGTGCGGGGCGCCCTGCGTGGCGACGTCCCAGACGGCACTGCGGTGGCCGTTGGCGGCCAGGGCACGGGTGTAGGCGGCGCTGTGCGCGGCGGCCGCCGCGCCGCCCTCCTCCGCGATCACCAGCGTGTCCCCGCGCGGCCGTTCCGCGACCGTGTACGTGAAGTGCTCGCTGGCGGTGCGCTCGCCGCTCCTGGTCCTGCCGGTGAACCACACCTCGACCCGGTCGCCCGGCTCTGCGCCCTCGACCTCGGCGCGGTACTCGTCGAAGTGGAGGTTGTCCTCGCCGCCGAACCGCTCGCCGCCCTTCCACGGGCGCAGCTCCGCGTCGTGCGTGCGGCCGCCGTTGATGCGGTAGTTGAGCTCCTTGTCGCGCAGTGACCTGCGGGCGGTGACGGAGACCTCTTGGTCCTCGCCCCGTGCGTAGGACGTGGCGAAGGTGTCGGGGGTGAAGTCCGCGGCCGTGAGGCCCAGCGAGGAGGACGGCTGGTCGGGATGGGCCGCGGTTTCGGCCACGGAGAGCGCGAAGGGGATGTTCTTGGCGAACTCCTGCTGGATCAGTTCCTCGTCGTCGGGGAAGGTGAAGATGGACGCGCAGTCCGCGGCGTTCCACTCGTCGTCGGGGTCGACGCGCGAGGCGGTGGCGCAGGTCGACATCTCGGGGGTGTACATCATCATCCCGTTGACGTTGGCCGCGTGGCCGTCGGCCTCGCCGTTGGTGGTGTAGAGCTCGGAGGAGAGCTGGGGCCGGTAGCCGGGGATCGCGGAGTTGCCCGGCGTGCCCGCGAGGGCCCGGTAGAGGACGTCGTCGGGGGTGGGTGTGGCGACCTGCCAGCCGACTCCGTACAGCAGCAGCTGGGCGGCGGAGTGGTAGTTGATGCCGTACTGGAAGCCGATGCGCTTCTGGAAGCGGTCGATGGCCTTGGTCTCCGGTTCGGATCCGGGGCCGGTGCCGCGGTAGGTCTCGTCGAACGGGTCGGGCGAGGACCCCTCGTTGTCGTAGCCCCACTTGTAGGCGAAGTTGCGGTTGAGGTCGACGCCGTCGCCCGCGGTGATCCGCCCGTCGCCGTTGTTGTCGCGGAGGTTCTTGCGCCACTGGCGCTCTTCGGTGCCGGTGAACGTGTGGTCGTAGCCGTCGGGGTTGGCCGACAGGACGAACCACAGCTCGGTGGAGTCGACGATCTTCGTGATCCGCGGGTCCTTGCCGTAGCCGTCGAGGTAGTGGTGCATCAGCCGCCGGGTCATCTCCGGGGTGATCCACTCCCGGGCGTGCTGGTTGGACATGTAGAGGGTGGCGGGCCTGGAGCCGTCGCGGTACCTGTCCGCGCCCTTGGAGACCTTGAGGGCGAGGATGTCCTGGCCCTTGACGGTCCGGCCGATGCTCACGACCTTGGTGAGGGCCGGATGGGCCCTGGCGGTGGCGAGGATCTCGTCCTTGAGGCCGCCTTCGCCGCTGTACGGGCGGAAGACACCGTCGCCTGCGGCGGCGAGGTGCTTCTCCGTCTTGGCGGAGAGGGTGTGCTCGGTGATGTCGACGCCCTGCTCACGGAGTTCGCCGGCCTGCCGCTCGGTGAGGTGGAGCTCGATGGTGGCGGTGCCCTTGTCCGGGATCTGCTCGCCCAGCTCATGGCCGTCGGTGCCCGCCGCGAGGATCAACGGAACCTGTTCCTTGCTCACTTCCGCATGCCATACGGCGAGTTCGTCGCCGTTCCCGCCCCCGGAGTCGGCCTGCGCGATCGGCGCTGCCGACACTCCTGCGACCAGGAGTGCGGCAGCGGCGAGGATCGATCTCGCTCTGCGTCTCATAAGCCCCCCTTGCTGTTGTCTGCCAGGAAAGTGCTCGTGTCCGCCGTGATGACGGGCATGCGACAGGCTCATGACTCTCCATGATCATGTCAATAGGGCCGGATCGGCCCACGCGGGCCGGGAAACGACACTGCCGACGCCTCAAGAGGCGTCGGCAGTAAAGCTGTCGAGCTACATGCCAGGAGCGTCAGCCGACCAGACCGTCGGCCATCTCCTCCGTCAGATTCGACTCCGTACCCGGGATACCCAGGTCCTGGGCGCGCTTGTCCGCCATCGCCAGCAGGCGGCGGATCCGGCCCGCGACCGCGTCCTTGGTCAGCGGCGGGTCGGCGAGGGCGCCCAACTCCTCCAGCGAGGCCTGCTTGTGCTCCATGCGCAGCCGGCCCGCGGCCGCGAGATGCTCGGGCACCTCCTCGCCGAGGATCTCCAGAGCACGCTGCACCCGGGCGCCCGCCGCCACGGCGGCACGGGCCGAGCGGCGCAGATTGGCGTCGTCGAAGTTGGCCAGGCGGTTGGCGGTGGCCCGCACCTCGCGCCGCATCCGCCGCTCCTCCCACGCCAGCACCGACTCGTGGGCCCCGAGCCGCGTCAACAGCGCGCCGATCGCATCACCGTCACGGACGACCACCCGGTCCACGCCCCGCACCTCGCGCGCCTTCGCGGCGATCGAGAGCCGGCGGGCGGCGCCCACCAGCGCGAGGGCCGCCTCCGGCCCCGGGCAGGTGACCTCCAGGGAGGACGACCGGCCGGGCTCGGTCAGCGAACCGTGCGCCAGGAACGCGCCCCGCCAGGCGGCTTCCGCGTCGCACGTCGCACCCGAGACCACCTGGGGCGGCAGGCCCCTGATCGGGCGCCCCCGGCCGTCGACCAGACCCGTCTGGCGGGCGAGCTGGTCACCGCCCGCCACCACCCGCACGACGAAACGGGAGCCGCGGCGCAGACCGCCGGGCGCCATGACCATCAGCTCCGAGCTGTGGCCGAAGATCTCCAGGATGTCCCGTTTGAGCCGACGCGCGGCGATGCCGGTGTCCAGCTCCGCCTCGATCACGATGCGGCCGCTCACCAGGTGCAGACCGCCCGCGAACCGCAGGATGGCCGAGACCTCCGCCTTTCTGCAGCAGGTCCGGGTGACGGGGAGCCGGGAGATCTCGTCCTTCACCGCTGCCGTCATCGCCATGGGCCGATCCTTCCATGCATCCGAAAAATACGGTCGTACGCGGCGGCCAACAGCTCCGGGTCGTGCTTCGGAAGTCCGTCGGGAGAGGCCACCGGAGCCAGCTCGACCGCGGCGCCCAGCCGCTTGGCGGCGTCGGCGAGGGACTCGCGGTCGGGCACTGCGGCCTCGTCGGCCAGCACCACGTCCAGGGCGAGTTTAGGCGCGTGTCGTCCCAAAACCTCCAAATGACGCTGCGGGGAGAAGCCCTCAGTTTCTCCGGGCTGGGGCGCGAGATTGAGCGAGAGCACCCGGCGGGCCTTGGTCTGCACCAGCGCGTCGAGCAGCTCGGGCACGAGAAGGTGCGGAATCACCGAGGAGAACCAGGAGCCGGGACCGAGGACCACCCAGTCGGCGTCCAGCACGGCCTCCACGGCCTCCGGGACGGCCGGCGGGTCGTTCGGCACGAGATGCACGGACTGCACCTCACCCGGCGTGAGCGCCACGGTCGCCTGGCCGCGCACGGTGTCCACCTCGTCCGGGCGGCTCGGGTCGTGCCCGCGCACCAGCGCCTGGAGCTCGAGCGGCACGGCCGACATGGGCAGCACCCGCCCGTGCGCGCCGAGCAGTTTGCCGACCAGGTCCAGTGCCTGGACATGGTCGCCGAACTGCTCCCACAGCGCCACGATCAGCAGATTGCCGACGGCGTGCTCGTGCAGCTCGCCCTGGGACTGGAAACGGTGCTGGATGACCCGCGCCCAGGTCTGACCCCAGTCGTCGTCGCCGCACAGCGCCGCCAGGGCCTTACGCAGATCGCCGGGCGGCAGCACGCCGAGCTCCTCACGGAGCCGGCCGCTGGAACCGCCGTCGTCGGCGACGGTGACGACCGCCGTGAGGTCGCCGGTGATACGGCGCAGGGCCGTGAGGGAGGCGGACAGCCCCATCCCGCCGCCGAGGGCGACGACCTTGGGCTGGGCTCCGCGCTTCCGGGCCGACGGCGTGCGCGTGGTTCTGCGCAGCCGTCGCAGCCGGAGGTTGCGTCCGGTCACTCGCGCCCCAGGTCCCGGTGGACGACGACGGTCTCGACACCGGCGGCGGACAGACGGGCGGCGAGCTTCTCAGAGGTGGCGACCGAGCGGTGCTTGCCGCCGGTGCAGCCGACGGCGACGGTCACATAGCGCTTGCCCTCGCGGCGGTACCCGGCGGCGATCAGCTGGAGCAGCTCCGTGTAGCGGTCGAGGAACTCCTTGGCACCGGGCTGGTTGAAGACGTAGTTCGACACCTCGTCGTTCAGGCCGGTGAAGGGACGCAGCTCCGGCACCCAGTGCGGGTTCGGCAGGAAGCGCATGTCGACGACGAGGTCCGCGTCGACGGGCAGGCCGTACTTGAAGCCGAACGACATCACCGTGGCCCGCAGCTCGGGCTTCTCGTCGCCCGCGAACTGGGCGTCCATCTTGGCGCGCAGCTCGTGGACGTTCAGGCCGGAGGTGTCGATCACCAGGTCGGCGTCGCCGCGCAGCTCCCGCAGCAGGTCGCGCTCGGCCGCGATGCCGTCGACGATCCGGCCGTCGCCCTGCAGCGGATGCGGGCGCCGGACCGACTCGAAACGGCGCACCAGGGCGTCGTCGGAGGACTCCAGGAAAACGATCCGGCGCGTGACCTGCTTGGCGTCCAGGTCGGCCAGGGACTCGCGGAGATTGTCGAAGAAACGCCGGCCGCGTACGTCGACGACGACCGCGATCCGGGCGACGTTGCCCTGGGAGCGGGCGCCGAGCTCCACCATCGTGGGGATCAGGGCGGGCGGCAGGTTGTCGACGACGAACCAGCCGAGGTCCTCCAGGCACTTGGCTGCCGTACTGCGGCCCGCGCCCGACATACCGGAGATGATCACCAGCTCCGGGATGGCCACGTCCGCCGCGGTCTCACGGGGCTCGGTGCCGTTGCCCGTACTCACGTCTGCTGCTCCGTCTCCGTCGTGCTCAGTCATGTCCTGCTGCCCCCGTCGCTGTCTTCAATGATCTCTCCTGTCGCGGTGTTCACGGCGGGCGCGGGCGCCGCCGACTGCGCCAGCGCCACCACCACCGACTCGGCGGTCTTGCGGCCCATGCCGGGAACCTCGCAGATCTGCTCGATTGTCGCCTGCCGCAGACGCTTGACCGAGCCGAAATGCTTGATCAGGGCCTGCTTCCTGGTCTCCCCGAGACCGGGGACCGCGTCCAGGGGGCTGGTCCTGATGCGCTTGGACCGCTTGGACCGCTGATAGCGGATGGCGAAGTCGTGAGCCGTGTCACGCACCCGCTGGAGGAGATACAGGCCCTCGCTCGAACGCGGCAGGACCACGGGATCGTCCTCGTGCGGCAGCCAGACCTCCTCGAGCCGCTTGGCGAGACCGCAGACCGCGACGTCGTCGATCCCGAGCTCGTCCAGGGCGCGCTTGGCCGCGGCGACCTGCGGCTGCCCGCCGTCGACGACGACCAGCTGCGGCGGGTACGCGAACTTCTTGGGCCGGCCGTCGTCCTCCAGCGCCTCGTGCGCCGGGTCGTCGCCGCCGATCCACTCGCCGGTGCGGTCCTTCTCCGCGAGATAGCGCTTGAAACGCCGGGTGACCACCTCGTGCATGGACCGGACGTCGTCCTGCCCCTCGAAGCCCTTGATCTGGAAGCGGCGGTACTCGCTCTTGCGGGCGAGGCCGTCCTCGAAGACGACCATGGACGCCACCACGTCCTCGCCCTGGAGGTGCGAGATGTCGAAGCACTCGATGCGCAGCGGCGCCGAGTCCAGGCCGAGCGCCTCGGCGATCTCCTCCAGGGCGCGGGAGCGTGTGGTCAGATCGCTGGCGCGCTTGGTCTTGTGCAGCCCGAGGGCCTGGAGCGCGTTGCGCTCGACGGTCTCCATCAGGGCCTTCTTGTCGCCGCGCTGCGGAACGCGCAGGGAGACGGCCGCGCCGCGCCGGCCGGCCAGCCACTCGGTGACGGCGTCCGTGTCCTCCGGCAGGGCGGGGACCAGGACCTCCTTGGGGACGGCGTCGCCGCTCTCCTCGCCGTACAGCTGCTGAAGCGCGTGCTCGACCAGGCCGGCCGTGTCCACGTTCTCGACCTTGTCGGTGACCCAGCCGCGCTGGCCGCGGACGCGGCCGCCGCGGACGTGGAAGATCTGCACGGCGGCCTCCAGCTCGTCCTCCGCGAGCGCGATGAGGTCGGCGTCGGTCGCGTCGGCCAGCACCACCGCGTTCTTCTCGAGGGCGCGCTTGAGGGCCTCTATGTCGTCCCGCAGCCGGGCGGCCTTCTCGTACTCCATCTCCTCGGCGGCGGCCATCATCTGCTTCTCGAGGCGGCGGATGTAGGTGCCGGTGCGGCCGGCCATGAAGTCGCAGAACTCCTCGGCCAGTTCGCGGTGCTCCTGGGGGGTGACGCGGCCCACGCAGGGCGCCGAGCACTTGCCGATGTAACCGAGGAGGCAGGGGCGGCCCTTCTGCACGTGGTTGCGGAAGACGCCCGCGGAGCAGGTGCGCACGGGGAAGACGCGCAGCATCAGGTCGACGGTCTCGCGGATGGCCCAGGCGTGCCCGTAAGGACCGAAGTACCGCACGCCCTTGCGCTTGGCGCCGCGCATGACCTGCACCCTCGGGAACTCCTCGTCGAGGGTGACCGCCAGATACGGATAGCTCTTGTCGTCGCGGTACTTGACGTTGAACCGGGGGTCGTACTCCTTGATCCAGGAGTACTCCAGCTGAAGCGCCTCCACCTCGGTGGAGACGACCGTCCACTCCACGGAGGCCGCGGTGGTCACCATGGTGCGCGTGCGCGGGTGCAGATTCGCCAGGTCCTGGAAGTAGCTGGCGAGGCGCTGGCGCAGGCTCTTGGCCTTGCCGACGTAGATCACCCGGCGGTGCTCGTCGCGGAACCGGTAGACCCCCGGTGAGTCGGGGATCTGTCCCGGCTTGGGGCGGTAGCTGGAGGGGTCGGCCATGCCGTCCACCCTACTGGCGGACAGTGACAGCCCGGCCCCTCCCGTCGGGGACGTGATCGCCCCTCCTTGTCCCGCCACGGGGGCGCCGGACGCCGATGGCCCGACGACCCTTGTCGCGGGCAGGTCAACACGCTTCAATGCGGGGTTACGCGCCGCTGTGAACGGCCCGATCCGGATGTGAACACTTCCGTCCGGCGCTCCACGTCCCCGGAGGAATCCATGGGTCACACCGAGGCCGACCTGGCGCGGGTGCTGAACACCGGCCCCTTCCATCTCGCGCTCCGCGCCGCCCTCGCCGTACGGGGCCTGCCGCTCCAGCGCGTGCAGCACCACCTCGCCCACCGGGGGATCAAGGTCGGCGTGACGAGTCTCAGTTACTGGCAGCAGGGCGCCCGGCGCCCGCAGCGCCCCGAGTCGCTACGGGCGGTGCGAGCCCTGGAGGAGGTCCTCGGCCTCCCTGCCCGCTCCCTGGTGCGGCTGCTCGGCAGCGGCGAGGACGGCGCGACGGCGGAGACCGAGCGGCCCACCGGCAGCTCCCACCACGCGCTCGTGGACTCCTTGGACGCGGCGGAACGGCTCCTCACCGGTCTCCGCTCCCCCGAGGGCCGGGGCCTGCACACCATCGGGCACCAGGAACGGGTGCGGATCGGTGCCGGGCGGCAGCTGCTGGGACGTGACTCGCAGCAGGTCGTACGCGCCCACCGCGACGGCGTCGACCGCTGTCTCGCCGTCCACCGCGGCGGGACGGGCTGCGACCCGTCGGCCGTCGAGGTGAGCGCCCTGGAGAACTGCCGCCCGGGCCGGGTGCGGTGGGACCGGGCCAGCGGCGTCGTGGTCGCCGAGTTGCTCTTCGACGCCCCGTTGCGGGAGGGCGAGACATACGTCTTCGGCTACGGCTTCGAGGACGGCACCGGCGGCCCGAGCACCGAGTACGCACGTGGCTTCGGCTCCGCGGGCGGGCACTACATGCTGCAGGTGCGCTTCGAGCAGGGTGCCCTGCCGGAACGGTGCCACCGCTTCTCCCGGGCCACGACAGGGGCGCCGCGGGGCGCCCGCACGGAACTCACGCCCGGTGCGCGGCACCGCACGGTGCACCTCGTGGAGCAGGGGGTCCGCCCGGGGGTCCTGGGCATCGCCTGGGACTGGGACTGAGCCCCGTCCGCGGGCGTCCGTCCTGCGGGGTTACGCGCCGGGACCCGCGACGAGCTTGCCGCCCTCGGCCCTGACCGGCACCTCGGGCAGCGGCACGGTGGCCGGGCCCTTCAGCGCCTTGCCGGTCGTCACATCGAAACGGCTGCCGTGGCAGGGGCAGTTGCCCTCGCCGCCCTCCACCTTGTCGAGGACGCAGCCGGCGTGGGTGCACTGGGCGCTGAAGGCCTTGTACTGGCCCTCGGCGGGGCAGTGCACGATCAGACGCTGCTCCCGGTACAGCTTGGCCCCGCCGACGGGAACGGCGTCCGCCGGACCCAGGTCCACGGGCGCGGTGGGGGTGGGCACCTCCGCGTGCCCCAGCTTGGAGTCGGTGGAACATCCGACGACCCCCAGCCCGGCGGCCCCGGCGACGGCGGCGCCCTTCAGGACGGTACGGCGGGCGGTCGGGGACATGGGGTCTCCATGGGTGGGTCGAGTCGGGTGTGATCTGGTTCGGCCGGTGGCATCGCTGCCCCGACAGACCCGACGATACCGGCGGAGATCGCCGCGACGTCGGGCGGGTGGGTGCGGGTCCGCTGCACGGGGCGAATGACGGCGAGGCTGAAGT
>NZ_JBSGZJ010000168.1:0-13957 GCF_053610925.1 Streptomyces sp. NPDC054847
GCCGTCAGGCGTCGTCGTCCTCCAGGTTGCCCTCGGTCTCCAGGAAGACCTGGCGCAGCTGTTCCAGCACCGCGGGGTCCGGCTCGGCCCACATGCCGCGGGACTCCGCCTCGAGGAGCCGTTCGGCGATGCCGTGGAGGGCCCACGGGTTGGCCTGCTGGAGGAAGGCGCGGTTCTCGGGGTCGAGGACGTACGTCTCCGTGAGCTTGTCGTACATCCAGTCCGCCACGACGCCCGTCGTCGCGTCGTAGCCGAAGAGGTAGTCGACCGTGGCGGCCAGTTCGAAGGCGCCCTTGTAGCCGTGGCGGCGCATCGCCGCGATCCAGCGGGGGTTGACGACACGGGCGCGGAAGACGCGGGACGTCTCCTCGACGAGGGTGCGGGTGCGGATCGTCTCCGGGCGGGTGGAGTCGCCGATGTACGCCTCGGGGGCCGTGCCGCGCAGGGCGCGGACCGTGGCGACCATGCCGCCGTGGTACTGGAAGTAGTCGTCGGAGTCGGCGATGTCGTGCTCGCGCGTGTCCGTGTTCTTCGCGGCGACGGTGATCCGCTTGTACGCGGTCTCCATCTCGGCGCGGGCCGGGCGGCCCTCCAGGCCGCGGCCGTAGGCGTAGCCGCCCCACACCGTGTACACCTCGGCGAGGTCGGCGTCCGTGCGCCAGTCGCGGGAGTCGATCAGCTGAAGCAGGCCGGCGCCGTAGGTGCCCGGCCGGGAGCCGAAGATCCGGGTCGTGGCACGGCGCTCGTCGCCGTGCTCGGCCAGGTCGGCCCGCGCGTGGGCCCGGATGTAGTTGGACCCGTCCGGCTCGTCGAGGGACGCGGCGAGGCGGACGGCGTCGTCCAGCAGGCCGATAGTGTGCGGGAACGCGTCGCGGAAGAAGCCGGAGATGCGCAGGGTGACGTCGATCCGGGGACGGCCGAGTTCCGTCAGCGGGACCGGCTCGAGGCCGGTGACCCGCCGGGACGCGTCGTCCCACACGGGCCGTATGCCGAGCAGCGCCAGCGCCTCGGCCACGTCGTCGCCGGCGGTGCGCATGGCGCTGGTGCCCCACAGGGACAGGCCGACGGAGGCCGGGTACTCGCCGTTGTCGGTGCGGTAGCGCTCGATCAGCGAGTCCGCGAGCGCCTGGCCGGTCTCCCACGCCAGACGCGACGGCACGGCCTTCGGGTCGACGGAGTAGAAGTTGCGGCCGGTCGGCAGCACGTTGACCAGCCCGCGCAGCGGCGACCCGGACGGCCCCGCGGGAACGAAACCGCCGGCCAGCGCGTGGACGGCGTGGTCCAGCTCGTCGGTCGTACGGGCCAGGCGCGGTACGACCTCGACGGCGGCGAAACGCAGGATCGCCTCGACGTCCTTGCCGAGGTCCGCCGGCACCGCGGCCGGGTCCCAGCCCGCGGCCTCCATCGCCTCGACGAGCGCACGGGCGGTGGCCTCCGCCTCGTCGGCGGTGGTACGCGTCGCCGCGGACTCGTCCAGCCCGAGGGCCTCGCGCAGACCGGGCAGGGACTGCGAGCCGCCCCAGATCTGGCGGGCACGGAGGATGGACAGGACCAGGTTCACCCGCTCGGGGCCGGTCGGGGCGCCGCCCAGCACATGCAGACCGTCGCGGATCTGCGCGTCCTTGACCTCGCACAGCCAGCCGTCGACATGCAGCAGGAAGTCGTCGAAGCCGTCGTCGTCCGGGCGGTCGTCCAGGCCGAGGTCGTGGTCGAGCCGCGCGGCCTGGATCAGGGTCCAGATCTGGGCGCGGATCGCGGGCAGCTTGGACGGGTCCATCGACGAGATCTGCGCGTACTCGTCCAGCAGTTGCTCCAGGCGCGCGATGTCGCCGTACGACTCGGCCCGCGCCATCGGCGGCACCAGGTGGTCGACCAGCGTCGCGTGCGCCCGGCGCTTGGCCTGCGTGCCCTCGCCGGGGTCGTTCACGAGGAACGGGTAGACGAGCGGCAGGTCGCCGAGGGCGGCGTCGGGGCCGCACGCCGCGGACAGGCCCGCGTTCTTGCCCGGCAGCCACTCCAGGTTGCCGTGCTTGCCCAGGTGGATCATCGCGTCGGCGCCGAAGCCTCCGTCGTCCGTGGACGCCGCGATCCAGCGGTAGGCAGCCAAGTAGTGGTGCGACGGCGGCAGATCGGGGTCGTGGTAGATCGCGATCGGGTTCTCGCCGAAGCCGCGCGGCGGCTGGATGAGGATCAGCAGGTTCCCGCGGCGCAGCGCGGCGAGCACGATGTCGCCCTCGGGGTTGCGGGACCGGTCGAGGAACATCTCACCGGGCGGCGGCCCCCAGTGCTCCTCCACGGAGGAGCGCAGCTCGGCGGGCAGCGCCTGGTACCAGCGCTTGTAGTCCGCCGCCGGGATGCGCACGGGGTTGCGGGCGAGCTGCTCCTCGGTCAGCCACTCCTGGTCGTGACCGCCGGCCTCGATGAGCGCGTAGATCAGCTCGTCGCCGTCGCCGGACTCGAGGCCGGGCACCGCCTCGTCACCGAAGTCGTAACCCTCCGCGCGCAGCCGGCGCAGCAGGGAGACGGCGGAGGCGGGGGTGTCCAGGCCGACCGCGTTGCCGATACGGGAGTGCTTGGTCGGGTACGCGGACAGCACCAGCGCGAGGCGCTTGTCGGCGTTGGGGATGTGGCGCAGGCGGGCGTGGCGGACGGCGATGCCGGCCACGCGGGCGGCGCGCTCCTCGTCGGCGACGTACGACGGCAGCCCGTCCTCGTCGATCTCCTTGAAGGAGAACGGGACGGTGATGAGCCGCCCGTCGAACTCGGGGACGGCGACCTGGCCGGCCGCGTCCAGCGGGGACAGGCCCTCGTCGCTCTCCTCCCACGCGGCGCGGGACCCGGTCAGGCACAGCGCCTGAAGGATCGGCACGTCGAGCGCGGCGAGGGCGCCCGCGTCCCAGGACTCGTCGTCGCCGCCCGCGGACGCGTCCGCGGGGCGGGTGCCGCCGGCCGCGAGGACCGTGGTCACCAGGGCGTCGGCGGCGGCCAGTTGCTCGAGCAGTTCCGGTTCCGGGGCCCGCAGGGAGGCCACGTACAGCGGCAGCGCGCGGCCGCCCGCGTCCTCGATCGCGCCGCACAGGACGTCCACGAAGGCGGTGTTGCCGCTCATGTGGTGGGCCCGGTAGTAGAGCACCGCGATCAGCGGGCCGCCGGTGACCTCGCGGCGCGGGGTCCGGGCGAGGCGGCCCCAGGTCGGGGCGGCGGCCGGAGGCTCGAAGCCGTGACCGGTCAGCAGCACGGTGTCCGACAGGAACCGGGCCAGCTGCTCCAGGTTGGCCGGGCCGCCGTGAGCCAGGTAGGCGTGGGCCTCCGCCGCGATGCCGATCGGGACGGTGGACGCCTCCATCAGCTGGGCGTCGGGCGCCTGTTCACCGGTGAGGACCACGACGGGCCGCTCCTGCGCGAGGAGCAGGTCGATCCCGTCCTGCCAGGCACGCAGGCCGCCGAGGAGACGTACGACGACGAGGCCCGTGCCCTCCAGCAGGGCGGGCAGATCCTCGAGCGCGAGGCGCGACGGGTTCGCGAAGCGGTACGGGACCGGGCCGGCCGCCGCCCGTGCGCTCAGCAGGTCGGTGTCGGACGTCGACAGGAGCAGGATGCTCGGGTGCGCGGGGCGTCCTTCGGACGAATGCAGCATGCGGCGTCTGGCCTTCCTCGGGGTTTCCGCGCCCCGGGCGGTGGAAGACGGCGGGAGTTCCTGGCTCACCCGGCCGCGTGCGCGTGTGCTGCGCTGCTGCCGGGCTCACAGTGGCGGGACCGCGCCGGAATCTCACCGGGCTTCCTCCCCTGACGCCGTCTTCGGCGGTGGTGGGCCGTTTGGCCCGCCGAGCAGCATAGTAGGGGCCCTCCCGTCCCCGGTAGGGCGCTCGGAGCAGGCACCTTGTGTGATGGTCGGTATGCTCGCCGCCATGCCTCCGGCCCCCTCGAACCGCCCGAACAGGGACGAAACTCTCGTAACTCCCGTCCGGGACCGCGGTGATGCCTGCCCCGGCGCGCTGCGTCTGCACACCGCGGACGACGGCGCGCTGGCGCGCGTCCGCGTCCCGGCGGGCGTCGTGAGCGCCGCCCAGGCGTACGCGCTCGCCGACGCGGCGGAGCGGCTCGGCGACGGCGCGCTGGACATCACCTCACGCGGGAACCTCCAGCTGCGGGGCCTCGGACCGGGCTGCGGCGGGGAGTTGGCGGAGCTGCTGGACACGGCCGGGCTGCTGCCCGCGCCCGGTCACGAACGCGTCCGCAACATCGTGGCGTCCCCGCTGTCGGGGCTCGACGGGCGGGGGCAGCTTGATGTCCAGCCGCTGGTACGGGAACTGGACGCGCTGCTGTGCGCGAGCGAGCGTGCGCCGGAGCTGTCGGGGCGCTTCCTGTTCGCGCTGGACGACGGCCGCGGGGACATGGCGGAGCTCGCCGCCGATGTGATGTTGCTCGCAGAACCGGGCGGCGCGGAGGTGTGCGTGACGGTCGGCGCGGCGTCGGCGCGGGTCCGCGCTGAGGACGGCCCGCGCGCGATGCTGCTCGCCGCGGAGGCGTTCCTCGACGCGGCGTCCGCGACGGGCACGAGGGCGTGGCGGGTACGGGAACTCCCGGGCGGCGGCTCGGAGTTGGCGGACGCGGCGGTGTGGCGGGGGCGCCTTTCCGGTCCGGTCGGTTCCGTGGACCCGGTCGGTCCGGGCGGCCCGGTGGGCGCGGCTGCCTCCCCCCGGGGGCCCCGCCCACCGGCCTCCGCGCCTCAATCGCCGGCGGGGATTGGAGCGGCCGGTCCCGGTTCCGTGGACCCGGTCGGCTCCGACGCCCCCGAGTGCGCGGCGGCCTCCCGGCGAGAGCCCGGCCCCCGGACCCCCGCGCCTCCGGGACCGGAAAGGTCCGGGCCCCGGCCCGGGCCCGTGACGGGCGAAGGGCGGGGCGTCGGCGGGGTGAGTGTCGGGGTGCCGTTCGGGCGTCTGTCCGTGAGTGCCTGGCGGGCGCTCGCCCGGGTCGCCCAGGCGCACGGCACCGGCGAGTTGCGCGTCACTCCGTGGCGTGGGGTCGTCGTGCCGGGCGCCGGGCCCGAGCAGTTGGACGTTCTGGCCGGCGCCGGGCTCGTCACCGGTCCCGACTCGCCCTGGCTCGGCGTCGGCGCCTGCACCGGGCGGCCCGGCTGCGCCAAGTCGCTCGCGGACGTGCGGGCCGACGCCACCGCCCACCTGGCCGCCGGCGCGGGCGGGCTGCCCGTGTACTGGTCGGGCTGCGAACGCCGCTGCGGTCACCCCCGCGGCACCTGGGTCGATGTCGTCGCGACCGGCGACGGACGCTACGACCTGGCCGTACGCGGCACCGGCACCGACGAACTCCCCGACCGTCAGGCCCTTCCAGAACTCGCCGACGCCCTCGCGGCGGCGCGCACCATCACCACCCCGACGAAGTGAGCGAGAGCACCGTGTTCGAGTACGAGAAGGACGGCGCGGAGATCTACCGCCAGTCCTTTGCCACGATCCGCGCGGAGGCGGACCTCGCCGGGCTGCCGGCCGAGGTCTCCCAGGTCGCGGTCCGCATGATCCACGCCTGCGGGATGGTCGATCTCGTCACCGACCTCGTCCACAGCCCCGATGTCGTCGTGCGCGCCCGCGAGGCACTGCGGGCCGGCGCGCCGATCCTGTGCGACGCGCAGATGGTCGCCAGCGGCGTGACCCGTAAGCGGCTGCCCGCCGACAACGACGTGGTCTGCACGCTGTCCGACCCGTCCGTGCCGGAACTGGCCGCGAAGCTCCGCACCACCCGCTCCGCCGCTGCCCTGGAGCTGTGGCGGGACCGCCTCGAGGGCTCCGTCGTCGCCGTCGGCAACGCGCCCACCGCGCTGTTCCGGCTGCTGGAGATGATCGAGGAGGGCGCGCCGCGTCCTGCGGCCGTCATCGGTGTGCCGGTCGGTTTCATCGGCGCCGCGGAGTCCAAGGAGGCGCTCGCCGCGCACCCGCTGGGCCTCGAGCACCTCGTGGTGCGCGGCCGCCGCGGTGGCAGCGCGATGGCCGCCGCCGCAGTCAACGCGATCGCGAGCGAGGCGGAGTAGTGGGCGACAACCAGAACGGCGACCAGCGGAACGGCGAGCGCCAGAACGGCGAGCGCCCGAACGGCGAGGCCCCGAGCACCGGCCGGCTGTACGGCGTCGGGCTCGGCCCCGGCGACCCGGAGCTGATGACCCTTCGCGCCGCCCGCGTCATCGCGGAGGCCGACGTGATCGCGTACCACTGCGCCCGGCACGGACGTTCCATCGCCCGGTCGATCGCGGCCCCGCATCTGCGCCCCGAGCACATCGAGGAGCGTCTGATGTACCCGATCACCGTCGAGACCACCGACCATCCCGGCGGTTACCGGGGCGCGCTCGACGACTTCTACGAGCAGGCCGCGGCCCGGCTCGCCGCGCATCTCGACGCCGGCCGCACGGTGGCCGTCCTCGCCGAGGGCGATCCGTTCTTCTACGGCTCGTACCAGCACATGCACAAGCGGCTCGCGCACCGCTATCCCACCGAGGTCATCCCCGGCGTCACCTCCATCAGCGCCGCGGCGGCCCGGCTGGGGACACCTCTGTGCGAGGCGGAGGAGGTGCTCACCGTCATCCCCGGCACGCTGCCGGAGGAGGAGCTGACCGCCCGGCTCGCGGCGACCGACTCGGCCGTCGTGATGAAACTCGGCCGGACCTTCCCCGCCGTGCGGAGCGCGATGGAATCCTCCGGCCGGCTGGCGGAGGCCCGTTACGTCGAGCGGGCCACGATGAGCGGCGAACGCACCGGTCAACTGGCCGACATCGACCCCGAGTCCGTGCCGTACTTCTCCGTGGCCGTCGTGCCGAGCCGCATCGCGAACCCGCGCCCCGCGCCAGGCAGGGGCGAGGTCGTGGTCGTCGGCACCGGGCCGGCCGGGCCGCTGTGGCTCACGCCCGAGACGAAGCGCGCCCTCGCCGACGCCGACGAACTCGTCGGCTACACCACCTACGTGGACCGGGTGCCGCGGCGGCCGGGGCAGATCCGGCACGGCTCCGACAACAAGGTCGAGTCGGAGCGCGCCGAGTTCGCGCTCGACCTGGCCCGGCGCGGGCGGCGGGTCGCCGTCGTCTCCGGCGGCGACCCGGGCGTCTTCGCCATGGCGACCGCCGTGCTGGAGGTGGCGTCCCAGGACGCGTACAAGGACGTTCCGGTACGGGTCCTCCCGGGCGTCACCGCCGCCAACGCCGCCGCGGCCAAGGCCGGTGCGCCCCTCGGCCACGACTACGCCGTGCTGTCCCTGTCCGACCGGCTCAAGCCGTGGGAGGTCATCGCGGAGCGCCTCGCCGCCGCGGCAGCCGCCGACCTGGTGCTCGCGCTGTACAACCCGGGGTCCCGCAGCCGCACCTGGCAGGTGGGCAAGGCGCGCGAGGTGCTGCTCGGGCACCGGGCGCCCGACACGCCCGTCGTGCTCGGCCGGGACATCGGCGGGCCGGAGGAGAGCGTCCGGATCGTGCGGCTCGGTGAACTCGACCCGGCGCAGGTCGACATGCGCACGATCCTGCTGATCGGGTCGTCGCAGACGCAGGTGGTCCGGCGCGGCGACGGCCACGAGATCGTGTGGACCCCGAGGCGCTATCCGGAGTAGGCCCGCAGCCAGTCGGCCGCCTCCTCGGGGCCGGCCACGACCGGGACCCCGTCGGGGACGGGCGGGCGGCGCACGATCACCACGGGCACGCCCGCCTCCCGCGCGGCCGTCAGCTTCGGTGCCGTCGCCGCTCCGCCACTGTCCTTGGTGACGAGCACGTCGATGCGGTGGCGTCGCAGGAGTTCGCGTTCGCCGTCGAGGGTGAACGGCCCCCGGTCGAGCAGCACGTCCATCCGGGGCGGGCACGGCCCCTCGGGGGCGTCGACGGACCGTACGAGGAACCACACGTCACGGATGTTCGCGAAGGAGGCAAGACCCATGCGGCCGGTCGTCAGGAACACCCGGCGGCCGAGCGCGGCGGCGCGGTCCGCGGCCTCGGCCAGGGAGCCGACCGGATGCCAGTCGTCGCCGTCGGCCGGGGCCCAGCCGGGGCGGCGCAGCGCCAGCAGGGGAACATGGGCCTCCGCGGCGGCCAGCGCCGCGTTGAAACTGATCGTTCCGGCGAAGGGATGGGTGGCGTCGATGACCGCGCCGACCTCGTGCTCGCGCAGCCACCGGGCCAGGCCCTCGGCGCCGCCGAAGCCGCCGACCCGGACCTCGCCGGGGGGCATCCTGGGAGTGGCGACCCGGCCGGCGAGGCTGCTGGTGACACGGGCCGTGCCGTCGGCGTGCAGTCTCTCGGCGAGACGCCGGCCCTCGGTCGTCCCACCGAGGATCAGTACATGCATCGGAGTCCATCCATGAGCGCGGCAACGGGCGGCGGGCGTGAGGCCCAACTCAAGCACACCGGTCTGCGGCCCGGCTGGACGACCGGGGCCTGTGCGACGGCCGCGACGACCGCCGCGTACACGGCGCTGCTGACCGGTGAGTTCCCCGACCCGGTGACGATCACGCTGCCCAAGGGGCAGACGCCGGCCTTCGCACTGGCCGCGGAGTCCCTGTCCGGCGACTGCGCCATGGCGGGGATCGTCAAGGACGCCGGTGACGACCCGGACGTCACCCACGGCGCGCTGGTGAGGGCCACGGTGCGGCTGCTGCCGGCCGGGTCCGGGGTCGTCTTCCGCGCGGGTCCCGGCGTGGGGACGGTCACCCGTCCGGGGCTGCCGCTCGACGTCGGCGAGCCCGCGATCAACCCGGTGCCGCGGCAGATGATGCGCGACCACGTGGGCGTGGTCGCCGCGCGGCACGGCGGCGGCGGGGACGTGGAGATCACCGTTTCCGTCGACCACGGCGAGGAGATCGCCCGCTCCACATGGAACCCCAGGCTCGGCATCCTGGGCGGTCTGTCGATCCTCGGCACGACCGGGATCGTGGTGCCGTACTCCTGTTCGGCGTGGATCGACTCCATCCGGCGCGGCGTGGACGTGGCCCGGGCCGCGGGCCGCACCCATGTGGCCGGATGTACGGGCTCCACCTCGGAGAAGACCGTGGTGGCGCTGTACGGGCTGCCGGAGGAGGCGCTGCTCGACATGGGCGACTTCGCGGGAGCGGTACTGAAGTACGTGCGGCGTCATCCGGTCGATCGGCTCACTCTGTGCGGCGGGTTCGCCAAGCTCTCCAAGCTCGCGGCGGGCCATCTGGACCTGCACTCGGGCCGCTCCCAGGTCGACAAGGCGTTCCTGGCGGAGCTGGCCCGGCAGGGCGGCGCGGACGAGGCCCTGGCGGCGGAGATCGCCGTGGCGAACACGGGCCTGGCGGCGCTCCAGATGTGCGCGGCGCAGGGCGTTCCGCTGGGCGACCTGGTGGCGGCGGCCGCGCGCGACCAGGCGCTCGGCGTGCTGCGGGGCGCGCCGGTGGCGGTGGACGTGGTGTGCATCGACCGCGCGGGCACGGTCGTGGGCCGCGCGTAGCCCTCGGGCAGGCGGCGCACCGGGCCACCCGGCCGGCTCGGGGCGTCGAGCGCGCCTCCGACCGGGTCGGCCGCAGGCGGCTCCAACCGGCCCCGGGCCCACGGTCAGCAGGCCGAGGGGCGAGTTCGCGGGGTCAGGAAGGCGGTACGGGGCCGGCGCGGTCGGGGCACCCGGCTCGTGCCGGGTCGTCGACCGCGCCCCCTTCCGACCGTGTGGGCCGCCGACGGCTCCAGCCCGTCAGCGGGGTTCCCCGGCCGGGACACCCCCGAGAAGGCGGTACGGTCCGGCGCGGCTCGGGTCGGGAAGTGGGCCGCTACGGCCGCCAGGCCGTGAAGGACGCGAAACGCCCCGCGCGGCGGCACGTCACGTCGCGCCCCCGCATCCGACCGGTCCACCACCCTCACCGCCTCGTTCGCGCGGCGCGCGTCCCGCCCGGGGCCCGTGTCCGGCCCGCGCCCCCGCAGGGGCGCACCGCCGCGCCGGGGTCAGCAGACGTGGCGGTCGCGCTCGGCGGAGTACAGGTGGCTGTCGCGGAAGCCGGACGCGGCCAGGACACGGCCGACCAGGATCACCGCGGTGCGGGTCACGCCCGCCTCCTTCACCTGCGCGGCGATGTCCTCCAGCGTCCCGCGCAGCACCAGCTCGTCCGGGCGGCTCGCCATCGCCACCACGGCGGCAGGGCAGTCGGCGCCGTAGTGGGGGAGGAGCTCGGAGACGATCCGGTCGACGTGGCGGGCGCCCAGATGGAGGACGAGCAGCGCCCCGCTGCGGCCGAGGGTCGCCAGGTCCTCACCGTCCGGCATGGGGGTGGCCTGCTGGGCGACGCGGGTGAGGATCACCGTCTGGCCGACGGTCGGGACCGTCAGCTCCCGCTTCAGCGCAGCGGCCGCCGCGGCGAACGCGGGGACGCCCGGCACGACCTCGTACGGCACACCCGCCGCGTCCAGGCGCCGCATCTGCTCCGCTACGGCGCTGAAGACCGACGGGTCGCCCGAGTGGAGCCGGGCCACGTCGTGGCCCTCCTCGTGGGCGCGGACCAGCTCCGCGGTGATGGCGTCCAGGTCGAGCTGCGCCGTGTCGATCAGGCGGGCGTCCGGCGGGCAGTCGGCGAGGAGTTCGCGCGGGACGAGCGAGCCGGCGTAGAGGCAGACACCGCACGACGCCAGGGTGCGCGCCCCGCGCACGGTGATCAGGTCGGCGGCGCCGGGGCCCGCACCGATGAAGTAGACGGTCATGTCGGATCTCCTGCTTTGGTGACGGACCATTGGGTGACGGGCATGGCCTGGCGCCAGCCGGTGAAGCCGCCGACGGGCACGGCGTGGGAGACGGCGAGGCGGACGAGTTCGCCGCCGTGGCGCGCGTAGCGCTCGGCCAGCAGCGCCTCCGATTCGAGGGTGACCGTGTTGGCGACCAGCCGGCCGCCCCGCGGCAGCGCGTCCCAGCAGGCGTCCAGGAGGCCGGGTGCCGTGAGCCCGCCGCCGATGAACACCGCTGCGGGGACGGGGAGTCCGGCCAGCGCGTCCGGTGCGGCGCCGGTGACGACACGCAGGGCCGGCACGCCGAGGCTGTCCGCGTTACGGGCGATGCGCGCGGCCCGGACCGGGTCGCGCTCGACGGTGACGGCCCGGCAGGAGGGGTGCGTGCGCATCCACTCGATCGCGACGGAGCCGGAACCGCCGCCGATGTCCCACAGCAGTTCGCCCGGCGCGGGGGCGAGGGCGGCGACGGTCGCGGCGCGTATGTGACGTTTGGTGAGCTGCCCGTCGTGCTCGTACGCCTCGTCCGGCAGGCCCGGCGCGGCGGACAGCCGCAACGCGCCCTCGTCGAGGCGGCATTCGAGGGCGATGACGTTCAGTGGGTCGCCGGGCGGCTCGGCCCAGTTCCCGGCGTGGCCGTCCACGCAGCGCTCGCCCGCAGCGCCGAGCTGCTCGAGCACCCGTATCCGGGTTCCGCCGAAGCCCCGGTCGCGCAGCAGCGCGGCGACCTCGGCGGGCGTGTCAGGTCCGGCGCTGAGCACCAGCAGCCGGCGGCCGTCGTGCAGCGCGGCGGACAACTGCCCGGCGGGACGGCCGACGAGGGTGACGACGGCGGTGTCCTCGACGGGCCAGCCCAGGCGGGCGCAGGCGTACGAGACGGACGAGGCGTGCGGGACGACGTGCAGCGCGTCCGGCCCCAGCTCCTCGGCCAGCGCGCGGCCGACGCCGTAGAACATGGGGTCTCCGCTGGCCAGGACGGCGAGCCTGCGGCCCCGGTGGGCGGCGAGCAGCCCGGCGACGGCGGGCCGCAGGGGACTCGGCCAGGTGACGCGCTCGGCCGCGCAGTCGGCGGGCAGCAGCTCCAACTGCCGTGCGCCGCCGATGACGACCTGCGCCTCCCGCAGCGCGTCCTGCGCCGTCCCGGGGAGTCCTGGCCAGCCGTCGGCGCCGATCCCGACGACGGTTACTGCTGGTGAGCGTGGTGCGGGGGTCACTGAGCGGTACCTCGTCGGTGGAACGGCAGGGGCGCAGCCGCACTCTACTGGCCGCGTGCGGCGGCGTCGGCGGGCCCCCGGGTTACCCGCGGTGTCACGGCGCGGGCGAAGGTCCGCCCGCTGTCGGTGGTGCGCGGCACACTGGAGGCATGTGCCGCAGCATCAAGACCCTCCGTCCGCCCGTCCTTCCCGAAGAGGCCACAGAGGAGGACATCCACGCCGCCGCCCTGCAGTACGTGCGCAAGGTCTCCGGCTTCCGCGCCCCGGCCGCGCACAACCGCGAGGTGTTCGACGAGGCCGTCGAGGAGATCGCGGAAGCGACCCGCAGACTTCTCGAGGGGCTCGAGATCCGGGGCTCCGGCGGTCATGCCGCTAAGCGGCAGGCTCAGGAGCCGGACGCCGCATGAAGTAGGCGGCGAGCGAGCCCGCGCCGAACAGCGCGAGCACGGACACCGCCGCGCCGATCCAGCTCGCGCCGAGCCACTGGCCGCCGAACCAGCCGAGCCCGACGGCGTAGCCGGCCCAGGCGATCCCGGCCAGGGCCGACCAGGGCAGGAACTCCTTCACCTTGCGGTGCGCCGCGCCCGCGCCCAGCGAGACCACGGAGCGGCCGGCCGGCGCGAAGCGGGCGATGACGACGAGCGCGCCGCCGCCGCGTCCGAGCGCCACGCCGAGACGTTCCTGCGCTCTGGTCAGGCGGCGTGAGCGGGCGATGGCCCGGTCCAGCCGGTCCCCGCCGCGCCACGCGAGCCGGTAGGCGACCAGATCACCCAGCACGGACGCGGTCGCCGCGCACAGCACCAGGACCAGCAGCGAGGGGACCTCACGCGGTACCTGGCCCGCCGCGCCGGCGACGGCCGCGGCGCCGGGAGCGGCCGTGGAACCGGCGGCCGCGGCGGTGGCGGCCGTGATCACCAGCACTCCGCTGGGCAGCACGGGCAGGAACACGTCGAGAAGGACGGACAGGGCCACGACGGCGTAGATCCATGGGCTGCCGGTCAGCGACCCAATGCTCTCGAGCACCTTGACTCTCCCCGTTCCTGGCAGGGCCACGGTGTCGCGGGGGAGCGGCAGGCGGCCAGACAGCTGTACAGCGTACGCCTGGAGTGCCGAGGACATTGACAAGGGGCGTTCCCCCGCCGGACACCGGGACGAAACCGCCCGTACGGGGCCCGTACCGACCAGGGGCCTCCATCGGGGGAACGCCTGCCGCCCGCACGGCGTTTGAGGCGGCATCGAGGCACCAGGGGGCGGGGACCAGGACGCCCGGCCCTCCCCGAAGGAAGGACCGGGCGATGCGTGCGCCTGCGGCAGGGTCAGGCGGCGGCGGTGGCCCGTTCCTCGCGCTGCTCCGCCGGGCGGGCGGCGCGGCGCGTCGCGAACAGCCGGTCCAGCGCCAGGGCGCCGGGGCCGGTGAAGACCAGCAGCAGGAACGCCCAGCAGAACATCGCCGACGCCTCACCGCCGTTCTGCAGCGGGAACAGCGACTCGGGCTGATGGACCTTGAAGTACGCGTACGCCATCGAGCCGGAGGCGATGAGGGCGGCGCTGCGGGTGCCGAGGCCGAGCAGGACCAGAGATCCGGCGACCAGCTGGATCACCGCCGCGTACCAGCCGGGCCAGGTGCCGGCCGGGACGGTGCCGCCGCCCGCCGCGCCGCCGAGGACGCCGAACAGTGAGGCGGCGCCGTGGCAGAGGAACAGCAGACCCACGACGGCACGGAACAGGCCGAGCGCGTAGGGCTGTGCCTGTTCCAGGCGTGCGGGCAGGGGGGAGGTGCTCATGTGGGGGCTCCTTCGGTTTCGGGGACAGAACCGATGAGGGGGCCCCAGGTTAGGCAGGCCTAATCATTACTTGCAAGTTCAACATTTTTTGGCAGGCTGCTTTTGGCCGAAGCTTCCCGCTCGGTGACGACCGGCGGCGGCGGGCCCCAAGGGCGTCCGGACCTGGCCTCCCTGGTGGCAGGCAGCGCCGTCCTCCGGTTTCGTGACACGGCAGGCTGAATACCGGGCGCTCGGCCGAGGGTGTCCTCGGC
>NZ_JBSGZJ010000169.1:0-13872 GCF_053610925.1 Streptomyces sp. NPDC054847
GCCACGGACCGTGAGGGTACGCGGGGGGTCAGACCGCGACGGGCTGGCGGCTGCTCTCCGCGGCCGCGGCCGGGGATCCGGACAGTGTGCCGTCCGGCCTCGTACGCCCGCCGGGGATCAGCAGGGCCACCAGCGCGGCAGCGGCCAGAGCCCCGGCGCCGATCCACACCGCGGGCACCGTGCCGTCGGAGAAGGCCTGCGGGGACTCGTAGCCGCCCTGGGCGGCGAAGACCGCTCCGAGCACCGCGATACCGAGCGCGCCGCCGACCTCGCGGAGGGCGTTGTTCGCACCCGAGGCGATGCCCTGCTCCGACGGGCGGACGCTGGACATGACCACACTGGCGGCGGGCGCGAAGTAGAGGGCCATGCCGACGCCGCTGATGACGAGTGCGGGCAGCTGGGCGGTGTAGGAGACACCGGGCTCGAGCACCAGCGCGAAGAGCGCGAGACCGAGGGCCTGGAGCGCCAGGCCGGCGGTGACCACCGGGCGCCCGCCGATCCGGTCGGACAGGAGACCCGCGACGGGTGCGACGAGCAGCGACATGCCGGTCCAGGGCAGCATCCGCAGCCCGGCCTCGGTGGGCGAGTAGCCGGCCACGCCCTGGAGGAACTGGCTGAGCAGGAAGATCGAGCCGAACATGCCGAGGAACATCAGCAGGCTCGCGACATTGATGCCGAAGAAGGCCCGGCTGCGGAAGAGACGCATGGGCAGCATGGGCTTCTTCGCGACGGAGCCGTACCAGGCGAAGGCGACCAGGAGCACGGCGCCCGCGATCAGGCAGAACAGGATCCGGGGGCTGGTCCAGCCGTCGGCGTTGCCGTTGACGAGCCCGTAGACGATGCCGAAGAGGCCTCCGCTGACGAGCAGGGTACCGGGGACGTCGAGCCGGGCGTCGGGGGCGTAGGACTCTTGCAGGCGCAGGCGGGCGAGCGGCAGCAGGAGCAGTCCGATCGGGACGTTCAGCCAGAAGATCCACTGCCACGAGATGTGCTCGGTGAGAGAGCCGCCGATCAGCGGGCCGGTGGCGACGGCCACGCCGGTCACGGCGCTGAAGAGTCCCAGCATCGCCCCGCGGCGGGCGGCCGGGACGGCGGCGGTGAGCAGGGTCAGCGTGAGCGGCATCATGATCGCCGCGCCGACGCCCTGGACGGCCCGGGCGGCGATGAGCGCGTCTATGCCCGACGCGAGCGCGGCCGCCGCGGACGCACCCGTGAAGATCGCCAGGCCGGTGATGAACAGCCGGCGGCGGCCGAAGCGGTCCCCCAGGGCCGCACCGAACATCAGCAGAACCGCGAAGGTGAGCGTGTAGGCGCTCACCGTCCACTCAAGATCTTCCAGGCCGCCGCCCAGGTCCTCCCGGATGGAGGGGAGGGCGGTCGTGACGACGAGGTTGTCGAGGGCCGCCATGAAGCCGGCGACGCTGGTGATGACGAGTGCCCAGACGGCGCCGGTGCGCCGTGCGGGCTGCTGGTTCTGGTTCACTGCTCCCCCAAGGGTTAGTTATCGATGACTAACTTTCACGGGCAAGGAGGTGCACGGGCCGCCGACGGGCGTGGGCCCCTCAGTCCTGGACCGGTCGCGCGGAGAGGTAGAAGCCGGACCAGATGCGGTGCTCCGCGGGGAAGCCCATCGAGACGAGAACATTGACGAGCATCCCGTAGGCCAGGAAGGTCGTGGTCTCGTTCACGTCGGCACCGAGGTGCAGATGGACGGTCTCCCACAGCTCCATCCAGTCGGCCCGCACCTGCTCACCGAAGGCGTGGTCGCCCGCCGCCTCGGCGGCCGCCACCGCGACGTACGTCTGCATCTGCATCAGCAGCTTCTCGGGGTCGTCCGCGATGAGGCGCTGGTACGCGGCAGCCATCGCACCGAGGGCCTCCTCCCCCTCGAGCCCTTCGGCGGCCGCGCTGAAGACACGCCGGGTGTCCTCGAGGCACCGCGAGGACGCGGCCAGGAAGATGGCCTGCTTGTTCGGGAAGAGACGGAAGAGGTACGGCTGGGAGACGCCGACGCGCTTGGCGATGGCGTCCGTCGAGGTGCCGTTGTACCCGGCGCGGGAGAACTCCGTGATCGCGGCTCGGATCACGCTCTCGCGTCGCTCTTCTGCACTCATCCTGACCATGCGACGAAGTTATTGGCCAATCACTAACTTGTCAAGGCGAGATGCCGGCTTCCGGCCGGACGAACTCGCACGGGGCTATGCGTAAGGGGCGCCCCTCCTTGGAAGGGCACCCCTTACAACGCTTGTGCCGGCTCCGCCGCGGGCTGGTACTCCTCCGCTGCGGAGTGTGCTCCGGCCCCGCTGCAGGCTGTGCTCCGGCTCCGCTGCGGGCGGCTCAGACGAGCTGCACGACCGCGCGGGACATGCCCAGGACCTTCTGGTCGTCGCTGGTCGCGACCAGGTCCACGCGCACCCGGTTGTCGTCCAGCTTCGCCGCGACCTTGGCGCTGACCTCGATCAGCGCGCCCTTGTCGTCGTTCGGGACGACGACGGGCTTGGTGAAGCGGACGCCGTACTCGACGACCGCGCCCGGGTCGCCCACCCAGTCGGTCACGACCCGGATCGCCTCAGCCATGGTGAACATGCCGTGCGCGATCACGTCCGGCAGCCCGACCTCTGTGGCGAACTTCTCGTTCCAGTGGATCGGGTTGAAGTCGCCGGACGCGCCCGCGTACCGCACCAGCGTGGCGCGCGTCACCGGAAAGCTCTGCGCCGGCAGTTCGGTGCCGGCCTCGACGTCCGCGTAAGAGATCTTCGCTGCCATCACGCCTCCTCGGCGGCGCGGGCCACCAGCTTCGTCCAAGCGGTCACGACCAGTTCACCGCTCTCGTCGTGCACGTCACCGCGCACATCCAGGATGTCGTTGCCGGCGAGGGACTTGATGGCCTCGATCGTCGAGGTGACCGAGAGCCTGTCGCCCGCGCGTACCGGCCGGGCGTACGCGAACTGCTGCTCGCGGTGCACCACGCGGCTGTAGTCCAGTCCCAACTGCGGGTCCTGGACGACCTGCTCGGCCGCGCTGAAGGTGATCGTGAAGGCGAACGTCGGCGGAGCGATCACGTCCGAGTGCCCGAGCGCGCGGGCGGCCTCACGGTCTGTGTAGGCAGGATTCGAGTCCCCCACCGCGGCGGCGAACTCCCGGATCTTCTCCCGGCCCACCTCGTACGGCGCGGTGGGCGGATACGTCCGCCCCACGAACGACTGGTCGAGCGCCATGGACTGGTCCCTCCTGATATTGATCACAACTGAATGCCGGCCGCCGGACGAACGGCGGTACGGCAAACGACACGAGGCCGCCCCCAAAGGGGACGGCCTCGTATACGAGCCTTATTCAGCGCGTTTCGCGGTGCGCCGTGTGCGAGTTGCAGCGCGGGCAGTGCTTCTTCATCTCAAGACGGTCCGGGTTGTTACGCCGGTTCTTCTTGGTGATGTAGTTCCGCTCCTTGCACTCCACGCAGGCCAGCGTGATCTTCGGGCGGACGTCGGTGGCAGCCACGTGAGTGCTCCTTGGACGGATAGGACGGATGAACGCATAAAAGAGTAGCCGATCGGAGGACCGACCCCACAATCGGCTACTGTGTGTAGCGGTGACCGGACTTGAACCGGTGACACAGCGATTATGAGCCGCTTGCTCTACCGACTGAGCTACACCGCTGCGATGCAGGGTTCCCTCGCCCGAAGGCGAGGTCACTCGACATCAGAGCCCCAATACGGAATCGAACCGTAGACCTTCTCCTTACCATGGAGACGCTCTGCCGACTGAGCTATTGGGGCGAGCGATGAAGACATTACACGGTCCCTCGCCGATCGCCCAAATCCGTTTCCTTGCGCCGGGCCGGCCCTCCTCACGGCCTGTCCGCACGGCCCCCGGTCCGTCCCCCGCGCACCCCTCCTCCGCAGGCCCGCGACGGCACCCCGCCCGCCCCGTACGCCACTTACGACCACACCGGTACGACTATTGCGCTCCTCCTCGAAGCGCACCGCGAGCGCCCCTAGGCTCGATGCACGCTGTGTGATCCTCTCCGGCTCCCACGCCACGGCTCCCACACCGCCCGGGCAGTGTGCGCGACCGCCTCCCGAGCCCGATAGCCCCACCCAGGAGCGCGATGCCCGACAGCCAGCCGCAGCCGCCCGGCGGCGCCAACGCGGACACCGCCGCGCTGCTGCTCTGCGGCGCGAGGCTCACGGACGGTCGCACGGTCGACGTACGGCTCAGTGGCGGCCGCATCGAGGCCGTCGGCACCGCGGGAAGCCTCCCGCCGCACTCCGTCCGGGTGGACCTCACCGGCTTCCTGCTGCTGCCCGCGCCGGCCGAGCCGCACCTCCACGGCGACACGGCACTCAGCGCGGAGACCCCCGGCCCCGTCTCGTACGGCACGCAGGACGTCCAGCGGCGCGCCACAGAGGCCGCGCTGCTCCAGCTGGGCCACGGGGCGACGGCGCTGCGCTCCCACGTACGGATCGGGGACGTCCAGGGCCTCGGCCCGCTGGAGGCGGTGCTCCAGGCCGGGCGGTCCCTGCGCGGCCTCGCCGATCTCACCGCGGTCGCCGTACCCAGGCTGCTGACGGGCGTGGCCGGCGCGGACGGCCTGGCCCTGTTGCGGGACGCGCTCAAGATGGGTGCCGGCGTGGTGGGCGGCTGCCCCGACGCCGACCCCGATCCCACCGGATACGTGGAGACGGTCCTGGGGATCGCCGCCGAGTACGGCTGCCCCGTCGACCTGCACACCCACGGCGACGACCCGGCGCGGCTGGCACGCCTCGCCGCCATGGCCGGCGGGCTGCGGCCCGGCGTCACGGTCGGTCCGTGCGCCGGTCTCGCCCGGCTGCCCAGGGAGATCGCGTCCCGGGCCGCGGACCAGCTGGCGGCCGCGGGCGTCACCGTGGTATCCCTGCCGCAGGGCGGCTGCTCCGGCGTCGAACAGCGCGGCAACGCGCCGGTCCGGCTGTTGCGGGCGGCGGGCGTGCGGGTCGCCGCGGGCAGCGGGGCGCTGCGGGACGTGTGCAACCCGGTGGGCCGCGGGGATCCGCTGGAGGCCGCGTACCTCCTGTCGTCCCAGGCGGGGATGCGGCCCTCGGACGCCTACGGCTGTGTCGCGGGCACGGCCCGAGAGGTGATGGGACTGCCCCCGGTACGGGTCGAGGCCGGCTTCCCGGCGGAGCTGCTCGCGGTACGGGGTGAGCGGATCTCGGGCGTGCTGTCGCTCGCGTACAGCCGGATCGTCATCCACCGCGGACGGGTGGTCGCCCGCACGAGCGCGGTGCGTGAGTACTGCGACTCCGCGGCGGCCGTCGCCCTCGAACTCCCGCGCCAGGGACGGCCGGACCCGGGACCCTGACGCATCCGCCGGCGGTACGCATCCGGGGCCCGGAGAGGTTCACTCACGGTACGGATCCGGGGCTCGGAGAGGTCCACTCGCGGTACGGATCCGGGCTCGGAGGGGGTGCGCCCACGGTAGGGAGCTGGGCAGCGGGGGCCGAGGCAG
Organism: Streptomyces sp. NPDC054847; assembly: GCF_053610925.1. Taxonomy (NCBI): domain Bacteria; kingdom Bacillati; phylum Actinomycetota; class Actinomycetes; order Kitasatosporales; family Streptomycetaceae; genus Streptomyces; species Streptomyces sp. NPDC054847. The sequence goes on from NZ_JBSGZJ010000169.1 coordinate 5,489, forward strand.
GTACGCGTTTCGGCCGCGTTCCGGCCATCGGGGGCGTGTCCCCCTCCGGTCCTTGCGCATGCTCGGTGCTTCGGACGTAACGTCGTATGCATGCGCATTGTCATCGCAGGAGGACACGGTCAGATCGCGCTCCGTCTCGAGCGGCTGCTCTCCGCGGGCGGACACGAGGTCGCGGGCATCATCCGCGATCCCAAGCAGGGTGACGACCTGAGGGCCGTCGGCGCCGAACCGGTGTTCCTCGATCTGGAGAAAGCCTCCGTGGAGCAGGTCGCGGCCGTGCTCCAGGGCGCGGACGCCGCGGTGTTCGCCGCCGGGGCGGGCCCGGGCAGCGGCACCGAGCGGAAGGACACGGTCGATCGCGGCGCGGCGGTCCTCTTCGCCGACGCGGCCGAACGGACGGGCGTACGGCGGTACATCGTCGTCTCCTCCATGGGCGCCGACGCCGAACACAAGGGCGACAACGTCTTCGACGCCTACCTGCGGGCGAAGGGCGCGGCGGACGACTACGTACGGTCCCGGCCCAATCTGGAGTGGACGATCCTGCGGCCCGGCGCACTCACCAACGACGCGGGGAACGGGATGGTGCGGCTGGAGGTCTCGACGGGACGCGGCATGGTGCCGCGGGACGATGTGGCGGCTGTGCTCGCGGAGATGGTGGAGACACCGGCGACTGCGGGACTGACGCTGGAACTGGTCAGCGGTTCGACTCCCGTCACCGTCGCGGTGAAGGACATCGCGGGGAACTGACCGGCCCGCCGACGGCCGGTCGTTCGCCGGGTCCGTCACCTGAATCCCCGTCATGGATCGCGGTGACGGGCCTCGTGGTGGACCGAGTGATGGACTGCTTGACGAACCGCGCGATGGACCGCTTGACGAATCCGCGATGAATCCCCGTTGCCCATAGGGTCTTTGAGGTCATGAGCAATCACACACAGGAAGTCCGGCCGGTGATCGTGGAGCGCGGCGAGCAGCTCTACGCCTATGTCCGCGGCTCCGTACGCATGGACGCGTTCGCCCTGATCGCCGACCGGCTGCCCGAACTCATCAACTGGCTTGCGGGCAACGGCGCGGAGTTCGCCGGAGCGCCGTTTTTCCGTTACAACACCCTCGACATGGAGGGCGAGTCGGTCGTCGAGGCCGGCATGCCCGTCGCCTCCGCCCCGGAGCCCGAGGGTGACATCGGCGTGGCCGTACTGCCGCCGGGCCGCTATGCGACGGTCACCCACGTCGGTCACCCGGATCAGCTGGTCGGAGTCGTCACGGCGATGAACGAGTGGGCGGGGCGGGAGGGCCTTGAGTGGGACATGACGGTGGTCGACGGTGTCGAGCACTGGGCGTGCCGGACGGAGACGTACAAGACGGATCCCCGGGTGGAGCCGGACATGTCGAAGTGGGAGATCGAGCTGGCGTTCCGCCTGGCCGACTGACGGGCGTCGCGGTCGGTCACGCGTACGACGACGGCCCGCGGCCGCGACCGCGTACGGCGCCGCCTCGGGCGACCCGGCCTACGGGCGGCTGCGGGCACCACGGGGGGTGTCGCGCGCGCTCGCATCTCTTCTGACCTGCAGCGGAGCTGGCGGCGCAAGCGGTTCGCGGACCTGCCGTCCACGTCTCGTCCACGGCGGGCTCAGAGAGGCATCCTCCCCCGCGCTGCGGCCACCCGCGGGCACGACCGGCGCGTGCGCGACCGGGGCGCCCGCACGTTCCGATCACCGTTCTCTGCTCCCGGCCGGAGACGGGCAGCATGATGCGGCCGCATTCACAGCTGGAGGAAGACGTTCAGGGCGACCCCCTACAACGGCGGCAAACGTCAGCGCGGGGATGGTACGAAACAGCGATCAGGCCTCTCATCTGTTAACCATCGGTGCGAAGCGGGCAAGCGGGTGATGCGTGTTCCGTGAAGCGGGCTGCTACAGGCATCCCTCATCGCTAAGATCTCCGCCATGCGACTTGAGGTCCGCTCCGGAAAATATCTGTCCACAGAATTAAAGTTGGACCACTTCAAACAAATGGTTGCTGATATCGAAGGAGAACTGGGAGAGCCTGTAACTGTCACCTGGATGGCAGATACCAAGAACTATAGAATCACAACTGGCAATGCCGATGATCTAGTATCCGAGAGCGAGCCGGAGAAACCTCGCACCCTAAGAAATGTCACCATGGAACTGCAATCCGTTGCTACGGGCGACGTGCTGGTGTGCATCAGATTCGGGGGTTCCTCCAACTGGCACCTCTCGGGGCCAACTCTGTACCGTTCGGCTTGGGTTGTGCGAGTAGTTATGCGGCATCGCGACGGTGTCAGGCTGAGTGCCGCCTGGGGGCGGATGCATCGCGTCATGGCAAGTGAGTCGCGAGCCCGAGGCAGCAATCGCGAGGGAATCCCTAGGTGGCTCAGGATTCTGCAACCGTTCATGGCGTTGATGTTCGCCGTTGCGATTGAATACTGGATCACCAATGAATGGCCAATAAGGCGGGAGTGGCCTGACATGCTTGCAGTTGCAGCCTTCCCTTTCCTGTTTAATTGGGTGGCCTGTGCGAGAGTACGCGTGCGGCCTGCATGGTGGCGTGAACAGTTGACCAGGGTCAATTCCAGCTGGAATCCTTCGGATCGCGCGGTCAGGATTTGGACGATTGTTGCCGGCATTTTTGCGATCCCGGCTTTCGCGGTCGGTCTCCTTGCTCTTTTCAACGGCTAAAGGAGTCGCCACTGGCGACACGACCATAGGTCGGCTGCGCGCCGACGGGCTGCAACACCTATGCCGGTGTTGCAGCCGTCTCTGACCGGACAGCCCGGACAGCTGCCCTTAGAGCTGTCCGGCCCATATGCGCTGATCAGCACCCTGACCGGACAGCCGGACAGTCCGGACACGCCAGGCCGAGGGCTGCCCGAGGACCGGAGCGCTATGCCGCGTCGTATTCATGCGGCCGCCCGCCACGCCAGTCGATCACCAACGAATCGCTGAGGACCAACTCGTCAGCGTCGGCGAGGCCTGCTCGCCGCACGAACTCGATCAGGTCTCGGTCCGAGTGCGCCAAGCCAAGGATTTCTCCGTTCACGCGCACGCGCCGGCCGCCCGTCGGCGACGGCGGGTATACGACCACAGGTAGCGGCTCAGGCATGTCTCCACCCTGCGACGGATTTCGGCTCGGAGCACACCGACAGCATGAACCGCCCTCAGCTCCAGCGCGCAGCGCGTCAGGCGCGCCATCGCCCGAGTGCGGTGGAATTACTCAATCGGAGGCGGGCCCGACCGAGCCTGTCTCGCCGCGCCTCAGCCCGGCAACGCACGTTACTGCGATAAACAGCCTAATGCAGTCTTGGCCGGCGCCCCATGAAAGGCTCGCAGTATCGCGGACGAGACTGCAACGCTTTCGTCAGGACATAGGAAGTAGGATCTCGTCGATAGGCCGAAAATCGACTGGCGCTTCAACAACGAGTTTCCTTCCAGCCCCGTGCCTAACCTCACCTTCCACGATGACCGGCCGGCGCGCCCGGTGCCAAATGACAGCCTCTTGATAGGCCCCATATGGAAGACGAACACGAATCTCTGATCGCCTCCCCCTGCGCACCGTCGAGATGGCCGCAAAGCCGAACGGGTCATCTCCCACATGCCTCAACTCCACAATGTTCCCAGAGAACGACGACGTAGAGTCAATGCGATGCTTCTTTAGTTTTTCCGCAGCCCCTTCGATCTTCTCCGAAGCGTCTGAGTCAATGGAGACCGAATCAGGTATGGTCGCCGGGGCAGGAACAGCAGCAGCCCAATCAAAACTGGTCTCGAACTCACTAACCGAGGGCTCCGCGAGGATTTTTGCCAGTGCGGAGCAAAACTCCCGGGCGGGGCGGAAGCCATCTCGCAATGGCTGGACCGCAATCCGGATGCCCGCATGGTCGTCATCGACGTGTTCGCCAAGATGCGCGGCCAGGCCCCACAGGGCGTATCCGCCTACGACGCCGACTATCACGCCGTCGGCTTCGCCAAGCGGATCGCGGACCACTACGGCATCGCCGTCGTCCTCGTCCACCACGTCCGCAAAGCAGGCTCCGAGGACTTCCTCACCGAAGTCTCCGGCACCAACGGCATCGCCGGAGCCGCCGACGCCACCCTCGTCCTCAAACGCGCCCGGGGACAGGCCGACGGCATCCTGCACGTCACCGGACGCGACGTGAACGAAACCGAATACGCCCTCCAGTTCCAAGACGCCTCCGGCGCCTGGCACCTCCTGGACGGACCGGTCTCCGACCACACCGTCGGCGACACCCGCGCCGCGATCCTCAAGCACGTCCGCGCCCACCCCGGCGCCAAACCGAAAGACATCGCCACCGCACTCCCGCACGTCGACATCGAGACGATCCGCCGCACCTGCTCCCGCATGGCTGCCGAAGGACAGCTCACCAGGGACGCGGGCGGCCGGTACTTCCCGGACACCGGCACCCGGACAGAGACCACACAGGAGGTGTCCGGACTGTCCGGCTGTCCGGCTAACCCGCCTGACCTGCAAGAACGACCCGGACAGTCAGAAATGGAGCTGTCCGGGCTGTCCGGTTCCGCAGAGGCTGACAAGGAGGCCCAATGACGACCACTGTCCGCCACTCGTCGGCCGGCCGACGAGTGGCTGCCCCTGACCGATGTGCTGAACGAGATCGGCATCACCCGCGCGACCTGGTACCGCTGGCGAAACCGCGGCTATGGCCCCGAGGTGCGGCGCCTGCCCAACGGCCATCTGCGGGTGCGCCGGAGCGTGCTGGACGCCTTCCTGGAAGAACTGGAGATCGCGTGACCGACTGGAGCTACACCGTGCGGATCTGGAGCATCCGCAAGCGGCCGTACCGCAAGCCGTTTCAGCTCCGGTGGCAGGTGGGACACGCCCGCACTCCGAGTCCCTTCTGACCGCTGGGCTCGCCGAGAGCCGTCGCGCGCAACTGATCACTGCATCTCGCGCGGGTGAACCGTTCGACGTTGTCAGCGGGCTGCCCAAGTCGATGGTGCAGAAGGAGCGGGACATCTCCTGGTACCAGCACGCGAGGAACTACGTGGAATCGAAGTGGGACCACTCCCCCGCGACGACACGACGGAATCGCGCGGAGGCCACGGTCACCCTCGCACTGGTCAAGGACACCAAGGGCATGACCGATCACCGCGCGGTGCGGCGGGCGCTCTACAGCTGGGCGTTCAACGTAAAGCGCTGGGATGAGGAACTGCCGGCCGATGTGAAAGGCATCCTCGCGTGGATCGAGCGAAAGTCCGTTCCGACGTCGTCCCTCTCGGATCGGCTGCTCGTACGCAAAGCCTTGGACGCCTGTGCCAGGCGACTCGACGGAAAGGCGGCTGCGGGCATAGTCATCGCCAGAAAGCGAGCCATCTTCCATCAGTCCCTCGGGCTCGCCGTCGATGCCGAGCTGCTCACGGAGAACCCGCTTCCGTCGGTTCGCTGGAAAGCTCCCGAGCGCGTGGAAGAGGAGGTGGACCCGGAGTGCGTGCCGGACCCGGCTCAGGCAGCGGCGCTGCTGTGCGCCGTCCGGGCACAAGGTGCACGAGGTCGGCACCTGGAGGCGTTCTTCGGGTGCATCTACTACGCCGCGTCCCGCCCCGGCGAGACGGTCGGGCTGAAGCTACGGGACTGTGAACTCCCCCGCCGGGGCTGGGGAATGCTGCGTCTGCGGGAGAGCCGGGCTCGCTCGGGCACGGCCTGGACGGACAGCGGAGAGGCACACGACCGCCGCGGGCTCAAGCACCGGTCCCGCAAGGCGGTTCGGTACGTGCCAATCCCGCCCGAGCTGGTCGCGCTGCTGCGCTGGCACGTCATCCGGTTCGGTACCGAGCCCGACGGCCGCCTGTTCCGTACGGCCCGCGGCGGCATGGTGCAGGAGAGTGGCTACGGCGAAGTGTGGGCCCGCGCTCGCGGCGACGTCCTGTCGCCCGGAGAGCTCGATTCGAAGCTGGCCAAGCGCCCGTATGACCTTCGCCACGCGGCAGTCTCGACTTGGCTCAGCTCCGGAGTGGAGCCGCAGCTCGTGGCCGAGCGGGCCGGCCACAGCGTCGCGGTGCTGTTCCGGGTGTACGCGAAGTTCCTCGCAGGCGGAGACGAGGCAGCAAACGCCAAGATCTCCGCGCGGCTCAGAGAGCGACGCTAGGCGCCACCAGGCCAGGGGAATCCCGCGTGCCCCCGCCAGCACGCGGGGTCGCGCGGGCCCTCACGCCAAAGCAACATCTGCTTGACCCCTCTCTCGAAAGCGGCTCCTAGAGAGACATCGGTCCCGGAAATTAGTTCTAGCTAGTAGGAGGGGCCCCTACGGCGAAGGAGAAAACCACGGCGCGGTCTCACGGTATGGAAGGTTTGGCCCCTCGTAGTTGCTACTACGGACTCCAGCGCCCTAACGCCCGCCCAGTACCCCGTTCCGTGCTGTTGCTCGCCACGTTCAAGAATCGGGGCGAGGATGCGGACAGAGCGCAGGATCTGGGGTGCAATTGAATGCAATGTAGGCTCGGGTTTTGTCAGAACCTTACTTTGGACAAGATGCCCCACCCAGTCCAGCCAGTTCAGTAAGTTGAGCAGACGGTCATCCAATTCTGAGGGAATTGGCTGATTGGCGTTCCGAAACGCCTCGGCTTCCTTAAGCGCCTGCCTCCATTCTGACTCCCAGCGTGTGCGAAACGCGTCCGAGAAGGACAGGGCCGCCTCCAGCGTTCTAGCATTCTTGGCATCCCGGGAATTTAGGTAAAGCCCCAACAGCGCCAAGGGGAGCGTGAATATGGTTACGAGCTGAGTAATGGTCTCCATGGCTCTCCATCCCTTCCCTGCAAGGGTGCCGGGGCGCACCAGGCGGACAGTCGGATCATCCAGCCTTTGAGCATTGATCGTCAACTCTTGCTCATTTCTTGGAAGTTGAGAAGCCGCATCTCAACCGATCATGGAACCTGTGGGTCGAACAGGATTCCCGCCGGGTGATTTTCTGGTGGTAAGCACAGAAAGGCCCCTTGACAGCTCGGGTGCGAACCGAACCGAGCAGTACCAGGAGGCCCCCAACTAGCGAAACCGCGACATGCGTCACGTGATCCACCTCGCCCAGCAAGGCAGCGCTTGCCGCCGCGGTCACCCGCCGGCCACCCTCCGGCCGCAGGTGACGTCAAGAACCAGGGGCAGGGAGTCACCCACCTCGTCGCGCCGTGCCAGCTCAGCCAGCAGGATCTGAGGAACCTACGACCTGCCGCCCTGGGAACTCAGCATGCCGAGGAACGATGACCAGGCAGGTCGACACCGCTTGTCCTTGGAGCCTTCCACAGAGCGGCCGACCTCGAGGATCCGGTCCAGCTCGGTAACGCCAACGTTATGGAACAGCTCAGCGAGAGGAACGTCTGCCAAGGATCCGGTACGCCCGATCATGCGCAGGGTCCTGGCTGAGCTGTGAGCCAGCCACAAGGCCCCGTGGCCTCGCGAGACGCGCAGAATCCCGTCCACACCCCGTCCACACCAGCTGGTAGAGAGTGTGTGAGAACGAGACGGAGCGAGACAGCGCGCTGCTCCAGCCACACTTACACAGAACGGCCCCTGATCGCGTTTCCGCAGATCAGGGGCCGTTCTTATCGCGTGGCGGCGCCAGGATTCGAACCTGGGTAGGCTAAGCCGACGGATTTACAGTCCGCTCCCATTGGCCACTCGGGCACACCGCCATGGGATGTCACCTGTGGAGGAACCGCTGTGGGGCGGTGCTCCGTGGCAACGACGTAAACGATACCTGATGCACCGGGGTGCTTCGCCACCGGATTGATCAGCGCCGGGGGCGGGTGCGGGTGGCTAGGCTTGACCGCGCGGTTCGGGGTGATCCGGCCGCACCCCACTCACCCGATACAAGGAGCCACAGGACATGGCCGACTCCAGTTTCGACATCGTCTCGAAGGTCGAGCGGCAGGAGGTCGACAACGCCCTCAACCAGGCCGCCAAGGAGATCTCGCAGCGCTACGACTTCAAGAACGTCGGTGCCTCGATCTCCTGGTCCGGCGAGAAGATCCTGATGCAGGCGAATTCCGAGGACCGCGTCAACGCGATCCTGGACGTCTTCCAGACCAAGCTGGTGAAGCGCGGCATCTCGCTGAAGGCACTGGACGCCGGCGAGCCGCAGCTCTCCGGCAAGGAGTACAAGATCTTCGCCTCGATCGAGGAGGGCATCTCGCAGGAGAACGCCAAGAAGGTCGCGAAGATCATCCGCGACGAGGGCCCGAAGGGTGTCAAGGCGCAGGTCCAGGGTGACGAGCTGCGGGTCAGCTCGAAGAGCCGGGACGACCTCCAGGCCGTGCAGGCGCTGCTCAAGGGGCAGGACTTCGACTTCGCGCTGCAGTTCGTGAACTACCGCTGACGTCTGCGGGCGCGCCGGGGCCGGGGGC
>NZ_JBSGZJ010000170.1:0-13834 GCF_053610925.1 Streptomyces sp. NPDC054847
CCCCACAAACCCCTTTCCCCCTCCCCGGGAGGGGGCTGGGGGCGTCAGCCCCGTGGGTCCGGGGCTTGCCCCGGCTTCGGGAAGGGGCGGGGTGGGGGAGACGCCCCGCGCAGCGGCACCGGGCCGCGCCGCGTATGGCTGTGGGGAGGTGCGAGGGCGTCAGCCCCACGGGAACCTACCCCCGGCCGGGGGAAGGGTTGGTGGAGCCCCCGCGCAGCGTCCACGGGGCTCGGTCATCGTGGCGTCGTCGGGTTGCTGTGCCCGCCGGGGACGGGGCTGGGTCCGCCGGCGCGCGCGGGGCTGCCCCTTCGGGGGCGTGGGGGCGGCGGCCCACCCCCCGGGGCGGAGCCGCCGGTGGGAAACGTTTCGCGTCGTCCGAGGGATGTCGTGCAACGTTCAACCGTCGTTCGTGCGCACGCGCGAGGGTGTGGCCCGGATCAGCCGGCCGGATGCAGCTCAGGAGACTTGATGCCGCTCACTCGCAGGGAATTCACCAAGCAGTCCGCTCTCACCGGCGCGGGCGTTGCCCTCACCGGTGCCGTGGGGTCGCTCGCCACCGCCCCCGGCGCACTCGCGGAGGAGGGTGAGCGCCATGGGAACGAGGCGCCCGGTTACGGCCCGCTGATCCCCGACCCCGCGGGCATGCTCGCGCTGCCTGCCGGGTTCACGTACCGCGTTCTGACCCGCAGTGGTGTCACCACGTTGGAGTCGGGCGAGTTCACGCCCGGCAAGCACGACGGAACGGCGACCTTCGAGGGGCCGCGTGGTGTGACGCTGCTCGTCGTCAACCATGAGCTCAAGGGTGAGCGGTCGAAGATCGCGCACCCCGTGCCGCTCACCGAGGGCCTGGTCTACGACCCGGCCGCGCCCGGTGGGTGCACCGTCGTGGAGAGCCACCGCAGCGGCGAGGTCGCGCAGTGGGTCGGAATCGCGGGCACCGTGCAGAACTGCGCCGGCGGCACCACGCCGTGGGGCACCTGGCTGACCTGTGAGGAGACCGAGGACAAGGCGGGCAGCAACGGCCTGACCAAGGACCACGGCTACGTCTTCGAGGTCGATCCGTACGACCGCCGCGCCAACCGTGCGCCGGAGCCCGTCAAGGCGCTCGGCCGGTACGCCCACGAGGCTGTCGTGGTCGACCCGAAGCGCGGTCACCTGTATCTCACGGAGGACGCCGACACCCCGAACGGCCTGCTCTACCGGTGGGTGCCGCCGCACGGCTTCAAGCACGGCCGCGGCCGGCTGCGCACGCTCGGCGACGACGCCGGTGTGCTCCAGGCCGCCAAGTGCTTCGACTCCGGTGGCCGGTTCGTCGACGACCTGGCCCGCGCCACGAAGATCGGCACGGTGTACGGCGTGGACTGGACGGAGGTGCCGGACCGTGACGCGCGGACGGTCTCCGTGCGCAAGCAGTTCAAGAACGGCGAGGTCACCCGCGGCCGCAAGCTCGAGGGCATGTGGTGGGGCGACGGCGGCGTCTACATTGTCTCGTCGTACGCCCGGGAGGAGAGCCCCGAGCAGCACGACGGCCAGGTCTGGTTCTACGACCCGCGCCGGCGGACCCTGACGCTGAAGGTGCTCCTCGGTGTGAACCCCGACCCGTCGAAGGACGGCTACGACGGCCCGGACAACATCACTGTCTCCCCGTACGGCGGTCTGATCATCGCCGAGGACGGCGAGGGGGTGCAGCACCTGATCGGCGCCACGGACAGTGGCCGTACGTATCCGATCGCCCGTAACGAGTTCAATGTCGGCACCGAGGACGAACCGGACTTCAGCGAGTTCGCCGGTGTCGTCTTCTCGCCCGACGGCCGGACGCTGTACGCCAGCATCCAGACGCCGGGGATCATGTTCGCGATCACCGGCCCCTGGAAGCGTCAGGGCGGCCGTCACTGAGGCTCCCGCGGACCGTGGGCGGTGAATCGGCCCACTTTCCGCGGCCCCGCAGACGGCGCTTTCCGCTGGGTCCTGCTGCTCGAACGGGGCCCGGCGGGCGGTTCGTCCGGGAAGTGACAGCGCTCGGGCGTGGCGTGGCGGGGTGCCGGGGGCGCATACTGAACGTAATGACAAAGTCAGCCGGTTCCCGGCGCCACCTGCCGTCCAGCCCCTTCAACCGTCCGTCCCTGGAAGAGCCGCCGATCGAATGCTTTGAAGCGGGCGACAGGGTGTCCCACGATCAGTTCGGTCTCGGAAGAGTCCTCGCCGTGGAAGGCGACAATGCCGCTGTGCTCGTCGACTTCTCCGGCAGGCAGGGCCGCATCCTCAGTCCGTTCTCCAAACTGGCCAAACTCTGAGCACGCTTTTCAGTTTTTTCCCCGCCGGGGGTGTCCGCCGCACAGCGACGGGCACCCCCGGCGGACTTTTCAGAGCGCCTGCGCGGCGGGCTTGACCATGCCCCGCACGGTGCGCGACTTCACGAAGTCGCCCATGGCGGTCATCTCCCACTCGCCGGAGAACTGCTTGATCAGCTTGGCCATCATCACGCCCGTCTGCGGCTCCGCGGCGGTCAGGTCGAAGCGGACGAGCTCCTCGCCGGTCGTGGCGTCCATCAGCCGGCAGTAGGCCTTGGCGACCTCGGTGAACTTCTGGCCGGAGAAGGAGTTGACCGTGAAGACGAGTCCCGTCGCGTCGGCGGGCAGCCGGCCGAGATCCACGACGATGACCTCGTCGTCGCCCGCGCCCTCACCGGTCAGATTGTCGCCGGAGTGCTTGATCGAGCCGCCCAGGATGGAGAGCTTGCCGAAGTAGCAGCTGTCCAGGTGGTTGCGGTTCGGGCCGTAGGCGATGACGGAGGCGTCGAGGTCGATGTCCTTGCCGCGGAACGCCGGCTCCCAGCCGAGGCCCATCTTGACCTGGGAGAGCAGCGGACGGCCGCCCTTGACCAGGGACACCGTCTGGTTCTTCTGCAGGCTGACCCGGCCCTTGTCCAGGTTGATCTTCCCGGTGGGCGCGGCGGGCGCGGCCGGCGGGGCGGCGGGCGGCGGCGGGGTCGCGGCGACCCGCGGGTCGGCGGGCGGCGCCGCGGTGACGGGCGGGGCGGTCGCCTGAGGGGCGGCCGGGGCGGCCGCGGGCTCCTCGTCGACCGAGACGCCGAAGTCCGTGGCGATGCCCGCCAGGCCGTTCGCGTAGCCCTGGCCGACCGCGCGGGCCTTCCAGACGCCGCCGCGCAGATAGATCTCGACGACCACCAGCGCGGTCTCCGCGCCGAGCTGCGGCGGGGTGAAGGTGGCGAGGGCGCTGCCGTCGTCGGCGTTGCGGATGGTCGCGGTGGGCTCGATGCCCTGGAAGGTCTGGCCCGCCGCGTCCGGGCTCGCCGTGACGACGATCTTCTCGATGCCGGGCGGCACGGCCGTGGTGTCGACCACGATCGCGTCGGGCGCGGAGCCGCCGCCGGAGCGGTAGCTCACGCCGGGGCCCTGCGGCTGGTTGTAGAAGATGAAGTCGTCGTCGGAGCGCACCTTGCCGTCGGCGGTGAGCAGCAGGCCCGATACGTCGAGCCGCACCGGAGCGGCGACGTCCACCGCCACGCGCGCGGCGGTCAAGGGGATGTTCGAGCCGGGGGTCATAGCTGTCATGACTGGGGTAACGAGCGAGTCCGCTTTACCGTTCCCTTACCGTTCTCACCTGTTACGGGGATGATTTCTGGCCACGCGCTCATTGCCGAACTTGTAGGCGCCGGTCCACCGCGCCATGACCAGCTGCGCGTCCCCGGACCCCACCTCCGCCAGGAACTTCTCCGCGCGCGTGCCGCGCAGGGTCCCCGCCGCGCGGCCGCGATGGCTGATGGAGACCGTGCCGTCGCCGAGCCGGGTGTACGTGAATCCGAAGGGTCTCGCCATGGACGCCATCGTGGCCGAATCCAGCGCGCGCGGCATGCGGTTTTCCCCGGGGGTCAGTACGGCCACTGCGGCGGGTGGGTGGTGAAGTGGCCGCCCAGGCACGCGTGGTCCGGGTTGTCCGGGTCGAGTTCCCCGTGCTCGGCGATGAGCTTCTCCGCGTACTGCTCCGAGTCGTCCTGCGGTTCGTAGCCGAGGGCCCGGGCGCTGGTCAGGTCCCACCACAGGCGGGTGTTGGCGGAGGACCCGTGGACGATGGTGTGACCGACGTTCTCGGCGGTGAGGGCCGCGTGGAAGAGGCGGGCGCCGTCACCGGGGCTCATCCAGACGGAGAGCATCCGTACGGACGTCGGTTCCATGAAGCAGGAGCCGATGCGCACGGACACGGTCTCCAGTCCATGCAGGTCCCAGTAAAGCTGGGCCAGGTCCTCCCCGAAGCACTTGGACAGGCCGTAGAAGGTGTCGGGCCGGTGGCGGGTCTCGACCGGGATCAGCGCCTCGGGGGGGTGGGGGGCGTCGCCCTCGGGGCGCGGGACGAAGCCCACCGCGTGGTTGCTGGAGGCGAAGACGATCCGCTTCACCCCTTCGTCCCGGGCGGCCTCGTAGAGGTTGTACGTCCCCTCGATGTTGGCCTTGAGGATCTTGTCGAACGACGCCTCGAGGGAGATGCCCGCGAGGTGGATGATCGCGTCGACACCACGCACCGCCTCGCGCAGGGCCGCCTTGTCGGCGAGGTCGGCGGTGATCGCGTCCGGCTCGCCCTCGATGGGGGTGACGTCGAACAGGCGGAGCTCGTAGCCGTAAGCGGGCAGCAGGCCGCGCATCAGGGTGCCGAGTCCACCGGCTGCGCCGGTGAGCAGGACGGTACGGGCAGCGGGCATGGGCGGGTCTCCTTGAGTGCGCTCAAGTGAATGGATGATATTCACATGCGTGGACACGCTAGGGAGTGGCCCCGACAGCGTCAAGTGTCGCGCGGGGCGGGCGATTCCGTGCCTGGAATGCAGGTTTCCGTCTTGACCGGCGCGAGGGGGCTGCCATAGCGTGGATCGCGTTCAGAAATATGGACGTCGATCAGAATTGTGCACGGGCTCGGAGCCCGGAGCACGGCCCAGGGAGCGCCCGTGACCTCAGATCCGCTCGCAGCCCGGCTCACCCGGGTCAAGGGACCGCTGTTCTTCCCCGTCACCGCGTACGGACCGGACGGCGACCTCGACCTCGAAGCATTCCGCGCGCATGTGAGGAAGGGCGTCGACGCCGGCGCGGCCGCCGTCTTCGCCTGCTGCGGGACGGGGGAGTTCCATGCCCTCACACCGGAGGAGTTCCGCGACTGCGTCGTGGTGGCCGTCGAGGAGACGGCGGGACGGGTGCCCGTCCTCGCGGGAGCCGGCTACGGCACCGCCCTCGCCGAGCGGTACGCGCAGATCGCCGAGGAGGCGGGCGCGGACGGACTGCTCGCCATGCCGCCGTACCTCGTCGTCGCCGACCAGGCCGGGCTTCTCGACCACTACACCCGGCTGGCCGCCGCGACGTCGCTCGACGTCATCGTCTACCAGCGTGACAACGCGATCTTCTCGCCCCGCACCGTGGTCGAACTGGCCCGCGTCGAGAAGATCATCGGGCTCAAGGACGGCCACGGCGACCTCGACCTCATGCAGCGGATCGTCAGCGCCGTGCGCCGCGAACTGCCGGATCGCGACTTCCTCTATTTCAACGGGCTGCCCACCGCCGAGCTCACCGGACCGGCCTACCGCGGCATCGGCATCACCCTGTACTCCTCCGCCGTCTTCGCCTTCGCTCCCGACATCGCACTCGCCTTCTACCGGGCCCTCGAAAGCGGCGACGACAAGACGGTCGACCGCCTGCTCGACGGCTTCTTCGTACCGCTCGTCGAACTGCGCAACGAAGGCCGCGGATACGCGGTGTCGCTCGTCAAGGCGGGCGTGCGGCTCGAAGGTCTGGACGTCGGCGGGGTGCGTCCGCCGCTGACGGAGCCGGCCGACCGGCACGTCGAGGCGCTCGCGGCGCTGATCGAACAGGGCAGGGCGCTGCTGGAGGACGGCGAATGAAGACCTCGGCGTTCCTGTACCCGTGGGACGTCGTGGGAGACCCGGACGCCGCCGCCCGCATCGCGGACCTCGGCGTCCGGCAGGTCACCCTGGCCTCCGCCTACCACTCCACACGGGCCCTGACCTCGCGTCACCCCGCCCACCGGATCGTCACCGCCGAACACGCCGCCGTGTACTACCCGCCCGACGAGGGCCACTGGGCGGGACGCGGCCTCGGGCCGTACGCGGCGGGGGAGTGGGCGCCGGGCGACGCCTACGGCGAGGCGGCCGACGCGCTGGCGGACGCCGGCCTCGACGTCCACACCTGGGTCGTCCTTGCCCACAACTCCCGCCTGGGAGGCGAGCATCCGCGGACCTCTGTCGTCAACGCCTACGGTGACCGCTACGCCTGGGCGCCGTGCATCGCGCAGCCCGAGGTACGGGAGTACCTCGTGTCGCTCGCGGCGGAGGCGGCCGTCCGCCCGGGCGCCGGCGGCACGGAGCTGGAATCCTGCGGCTGGTACGGGGTGTCCCACCTGCACGCCCACGACAAGATCGCGGGCGTCGCCCTGGACGGTCCGGCGCAGTACCTGATGTCCCTCTGCTTCTGCCCGGCCTGCCGGGACGGGTACCAGGGTCTGGGCGTGGACCCCGGGCGACTCACGGAGTCGGTGCGCGACGCGCTGGAGCCGCTGTGGCGGGGCGGCGCCGCACAACCGCTGGACGCGGAAGTGGCCGGCGCCGTACTGGAGTTCCGTACCCGCACGGCCCGGACGCTCCAGGAGGCCGCCGTCGCGGCGGTGCGGGCCGCGGCCCCGGCGGGCTTCCAGGTCCTGCTGCACGCCGACCCGGTGGCGCACCACTGCGGCGCCAACGCCGGAGTGGATCCGGCGCACATCCTGTCGGTCGCCGACGGCGTGGTCGTGCCGTGCACCGGCGGGCCGGGGCTGCTGGGCCCGTTCGCGGACCACGCGACGGAACGTACCGTGCTCGCCGCGAACTTCACCGTGGTGACGGGTATGGGGGGCGCGCCCACCACGCTGGCCGCGGACGCGAAGCGGGCGGCGGACCTCGGCGCGACCGAACTCCGCCTCTACCACGCGGGTCTGGCGTCCGACGCGGACCTGGCGGCGGTCCGCTCGGCGCTGGCGTAGGGGGCCTGCGCGGGCGGTGGTTCACTGCGGGGCGCCGAGCGGGAGCGGGTCCTGCCGCGGGGCCCCGCGGCCGCGTTCGAGACGCAGGGCCAGACCGGTGGCCACCGCGCCGAGCCCTTCCCACAGGCCCACGCCGAGGAAGCCCGAAGGGGCGCGGCCGCCGATCACCGCCAGGGTGAAGACGGCGCACGTCAGCAGCCGGAACGGAACCGTCCAGCGGAAGAAGGGCTTCCAGTCGGCGAGGGAGGCCAGAACGTAGTAGACGCCCATATTGACCGCGGCCATCGAGGAGGCGGTGACGAAGACCGGAGTGTGGTCACCATCCGCGCGGCGGGAGTCGGGCACGGGCTCGAAACCCATGGTGGCGAGCAGGACATCGGGGGTGATGAGTCCGAGGACACCGAGCACGGCCGCGAGGACGCCGAAGACCGCCATGGTCCAGCCGGAAGGGGAGCGGGGCAGGAAGCGCACAGGATTCTCCAGGGGCACCGAACGGATGGTGAAGGCCCCTGCATACCGCGCGTCCCGCCCCGCCGCCCAGAGTTCTTCACGGGCCGGTCCCTCGCCGCTTCCTCACTTCAGCGCCGCCTCCATCATCCGCTGCGCCACGGGGGCCGCCAGGCCGTTGCCGCTGACCTCGGAGCGCTCCGCGCCCGAGTCCTCGATGAGCACGGCCACCGCTACCGCCTTACCGGTGCCGGGATCCTTGGCGTACGAGGTGAACCAGGCGTACGGCGTCTTGCTGTTGTTCTCGCCGTGCTGTGCCGTGCCGGTCTTGCCGCCGACCTCCAGGCCGGGGATCCGCGCGTTGGAGCCCGTGCCCTCCTCGACCACCGTCACCATCGCGCTGCGCAACTGCTCCGCCGTCCCGGACGACATGATCCGCTGCGAGGCGCCGTCCTCGAAGGACTCGAGGGTGTCGCCGTCCCCGGACACCACCTTGGAGACCATATGAGGTGAGGCCATGACCCCGTCGTTGGCGATGGCCGCCGACACCAGCGACATCTGGAGCGGAGTCGCCGTCACGTCGAACTGCCCGATGCCGGTCAGCGCGGTCGACGACGCGTTCATCCCGGACGGGTACACGCTCGCAGAGGCCCGTACCGGCACGTCCTGCTTCTCGTCGTTGAAGCCGAACTTCTCCGCCGTCTCCCGTACCTTGTCCTGCCCGAGGTCGACGGCCATCTTGCCGAAGACGTTGTTGCACGAGTACCGCAGCGCGGTCCGGATCGTGGCGTTCTCACAGGGCGCGGACGGGTTCTCGTTCTCCAGGTCCGTGACCGTGCCGGGCAGACGGTACGGGTCCGGGCTGTCGGTCCGCTCGTCGACGGACGAGTACAGGCCCTCCTCCAGCGCGGCCGCCGCGACGACCAGCTTGAACGTCGACCCCGGCGGCAGCGGCTGCCGCAGCGCCCGGTTGACCAGCGGCTTTTCCTCGTCGTCGAGCAGCTTCTGCCACGCGTCGCCGTCCAGGGTGCCGCTGATCGTCGACGGGTCGTACGACGGGGTGCTGACCATGCCGAGGATCTCCCCGGTCTCCGGGTCCATGGCGACCGCGGCGCCCTTCGTGTCGCCGAGCGCCTCGAAGCCGGCCTTCTGAACGGCGGGGTCGATCGTCGTCACCACGTCACCGGGGTCCTGCTGCTCGTCCGTGAGCGTGTCCAGCGGGTTCTTCAGCTTGAGGTCGGTGCCGTCGAGGATGCCGGAGTAGATGCCCTCGAGCTGGGTCGCCCCGTACGCCTGCGAGCTGTAGCCGGTGACGGCCGAGTACAGCGCTCCGTCGGTGTAGGAGCGTTTGTACGCGAGATCGCCTCCTTCCGTGCGCTGCGAGCCCGTGACGGCGGAGCCGGCCACGATGATGTCGCCCAGCGGCTGCGCGTACTGCGCGATGATCTTCCGCCGGTTCCGGTCGTTGTCCGTGAGGGCCGTCGCCTCGTACGCCTGCACCCAGGTCGCCCGCCCCAGCAGGGCGAGGACCAGCAGCAGACTGAAGACGGCGGCACGCCTGATCGTCTTGTTCATCCCGTACGAGGGACGAGCGGCGCGGCGCGGTTCGTTCCCGTCCGTCCGTTTTCTCAGGACTTCCTCATCTGCGGCGGGGAGCCCGGCCCCGGTCAGCGGGGCGAGATGAATCCCGACTCGTACGCCGCGATCACCGCCTGTGTACGGTCCCGGGCGCCGATCTTGCCCAGGACCGCCGCGACGTGGGTCTTCGTCGTCGCCGGGCCCACACCCATCCGGCCGGCGATCTCCGCGTTCGTCAGCCCGGTGGCCATCAGCCGCAGCACGTCCGCCTCCCGCCCGGTCAGCCGCGCCGCCCACGGCGGAGCGGTCGCGGCAGGCCGGCGGCCGTACTCGGCGGCGAGCGAGCGCACGGCCGCGGGGAACAGCAGCGAGTCGCTGCGCGCGACCAGCCGGACCGCCTGGACCAGCTCCTCGGCCGCGGCCCGCTTCAGCAGGAACCCGGCCGCCCCGGCGCGCAGCGCGTCGTACACGTACGCATCGTTCTCGAACGTCGTCACGACGACGATCCGCGGCGGCTCGTCCATCGTGGAGAGGATCTGCTCGGTGGCGCGGATGCCGTCGATCTCCGGCATCCGCACGTCCATCAGCACCACGTCCGGGCGCAGCTGCCGCACCACGGACACCGCCTCCGCGCCCGTCGCCGCCTCGCCGACGACCTCGAGGTCCGGTTCCGCGTCGAGGATCACGCGCAGCGCGGTGCGCACCATCCGCTCGTCGTCGGCGACGGCGACCCGTACGGTGCTCATCGGCGGCCCGCCAGCGGCAGCCGGGCCGACAGCCGCCACACGCCGTCGTCCTGCCCGGCCGCAGCCTGCCCGCCGAGCAGCGCGGCCCGTTCGGCGACTCCGCGCAGCCCGCGGCCACCGCCGGGGCGCTGCACCGGGGCCTGCTCGGGCACGGGATTCTCCATCCTGATCTCCAACTCCTCGTCTCCTGCGGCGATCCACAGCGTCACCGGTGAAGCCCCGGCATGGCGAAGGGCGTTGCTCAGCCCCTCCTGGACGATCCGGTACGCCTCGCGGGAGACCGGCTCCGCCACGGCCGTGAGCGCGCCCTTCGTGTGCAGCGTGACGGCCACTCCGCTGCGGGACAGCAGCCCCTCCAGGGCCGCCAGCGTCGGTCCGCCGAGCCGGCCGTCGCCGTCGCCGTCCTGGCGCAGCAGGCCGAGCACGGCGTCCAGCTCGCCCACCGTGCGGCGGGTGGTCTCCTCGATCGCGGCCAGCGCCTCCCGTACGAACGCCACGTCGGCGGCCCGGCCGCTGTCCAGCACCTTGCGGGCCGCCCCGGCCTGGAGCGTGACGGCGGACAGCGCGTGGCCCACGGAGTCGTGCAGTTCACGGGCGAGGCGGTTGCGCTCCGCGAGCTCGGTCGCCCGCCGCTCGGCCGCGGCCAGCCGGTCGGCGGGGGTCGGGCCGAGCAGCACCGGCGCCTGGCGGGCCAGCAGCGCCCCGGTGGCCGCGGACACGGCCGCGAGCGCCAGCAGCATCCCGGTTCCGGCGAGCACCAGCAGCAGCGACCACCAGGCGTCGTGCGGCACGCGCAGGTAGTCCCGTACGGCCGGGAACACCGGGGAGAGGATCAGTCCGACGGCGAAGGGCGGCAGCGCGAGGGACGCCCCGCTGATCAGCGCCCCCACCCCGAGGTGCAGGGTGAACCAGCCCGCGGTGCGTACCCGGGCGGCCCGGCTGCGTGCCTGCCCGTCCGCGAGCCGCTCGCCGGGAACGCCGCACAGCGTGCGGGCGACGACCACCGACAGCGGCCTGGCCATGGGGAACAGCCCGGCGACAGCGGCGAGCGGCAACGCCACGGCGTACGCGCCGAACTGGAGCGCCAGGGAGCCCGCGAAGAAGTTCGACGCGTCCGTCAGCGGGCCCACGACCACCGTGCCGACCAGCCAGAACGGCATCAGCAACGCGCCGCCGAGCACCAGATGGACCCAGCGCAGCCGGGCCCGGCTGCCGAACAGCGCCCGAGCGGCGGACCGCAGCACCGGGCCCGGTCGGGTCATGCGCCGCGCCTGCGCAGCAGCGAGGCGACGGCGCAGGTGAGCAGCAGACCGGAGATCATCTCCCCAGCGTAGGTGAGCATCAGCAGCGCCGGGGTCTGCTTTCCCTCGTCCGACTCGGGCATGAGCGCGCCGAGGATCATCCAGCCCGCCCAGGCGCCCAGCGCGCTCGCCCCGACCCAGGCCGCGGCCAACGGCCCGCGCACCGACAGGGCGGGGCGCAGCCGGAAGGCGAGCAGCAGCACACCGGCGACCGCGAGGACCGCGAAGCCGACGCGGACACCCTCCAACAGGTAGAAGGGCGTCGTGCGTTGCAGCACTCGGTCGGCGGGGAGCGCGATGGTCCCGCCGACGGCCCACAGCGCGTGCATCACCGCGGGGAACAGGGCGAGCAGTGAGCCGGCGACGGCGGTCACCCGCATGAAGGTGCCCGTCGCACCGGTCGGCAGCTCCCACACCCTGCCGCGCCACAGATGACCCCAGCGCTTTCCGGCGTAGAGCACGAACAGCGTGCCCAGGGCGATTCCTTGGAGGATGAAACCGCCGTACACGACGCCGAACACCCAGTCGTGCAGGAACGGCTCCTCCGCGGCGGCCGGTGCCTCGCTGCCGCCGATGGCCGTGCCGGCCAGCTGCACCGGGAACCCGACCATGATCGGCGCGAGAAGCCCGGTGGCGGCCCACATCGGCACCGCCAGCAGCCACGCGGGCACCCGCTGTCCCCACGGCCGGGTGAGCAGCAGAGCCAGCACCACGACGGACGCGTCCATCAGTACGGTCACGCTGTTGGCGACGGCCATCACCAGACGGTGGTCCAGGAGGGCGCTGCCCTCGGGAATGCCGACACGGCTGCCCGCGATCCAGGCGATCTTGAGCCCGAGGTACGGCAGGCAGGCCACGATCGCGACGGCACGCAGCGCGGCCGTGAGGGGGCGGTGTCGCAGGGAGAGGCCGGTCCCGGCCGAGGTCCTTGTCATGCCCCCAACGCTCCCGTGGCCGCCGGCCCCTCCACCTCCTGCTCCGTGACGATCCGCCTCCACCGCGCGGGGGAGCGGCGGCGCCGTGCAGGCTTGCCCCGGCCGCGGCGGCGGCGGTGTCACGTCAGTGTCAGGACCACCTCGTCCGTCTCCTCGCCCCGCGCGTTGGCGAACCCCCGGTCGTGGCCGGTCACCAGGAAGCCGCACTTGCGCAGCACCCGGACGGAGCCCGCGTTGTCCGCCGCCGCACGCGCGTGCAGCGGACGGGTCGGTACGGCCTCCAGCAGCGCGCGCAGCGCCAGCGTGGCGATGCCGCGCCCCCAGTGCGCGCGGTCGATGACGTAGGTGACCTCCCGCTCCTCCGGCGGCCCGTACACGGCGGTGTGGCCGACCACCTCGCTGTCGGCGACGACCGTGCGTATCACCGCGTCCGACGCCCGGATCCGCGCCCAGTGGGCGTCGAACGCTGCCCGGTCCGTCGGGTCCTCGCTGGTGAAGGCGGCCATCCGGTTGGACTCCGGGTCACTCATGTGCCGGAAGAACACCGGGAGATCACTGTCCTGGACCTCACGCAGGATCACGTCCACGGTCAGAGCCTCCGGGTCGCCAGGGTGAGCCGGTCGCGGGCGTCGAACAACGCGTCCTTGATCATCTGCTCGTGCGCCGGCGTGAGCCTGGCCACCGGCACCGAGCAGCTGATCGCGTCGCGCGCCGGAGTGCGGTACGGGATGGCGATCCCGAAGCAGCGCAGCCCGAGCGTGTTCTCCTCGCGGTCCACGGCGTAGCCCTGCTCGCGGATGAGGTGGAGCTCCTCGATGAGCTTCTCGCGGTCGGTGATGGTGTGCTCGGTCAGCGGCGCGAGCGTCTCCGGCAGCATCTTGCGCACCTGCTCGTCGCTGTAGGTGGCGAGCAGCGCCTTGCCGAGCGAGGTGGAGTGCGCGGGCAGCCGCCGTCCCACGCGCGTGAAGGGGCGCAGATAGTGCTGGGACTGCCGGGTCGCCAGGTAGACCACGTTCGTGCCGTCGAGGCGTGCGAGGTGGATGGTCTCCGTGGTGTCGTCGGAGAGCCGGTCCAGGGTGGGCCTGGCGGCGGCCACGACCTCGTCGCCGTCGATGTACGACGTCCCGACCAGCAGGGCGCGCACCCCGATGCCGTACCGGGTCCCCGTCGCGTCCGTCTCCACCCAGCCGAGCTCCACGAGGGTGCGCAGCAGCATGTACAGGCTGGACTTGGGATAGCCGACGGCTTCCTGGACCGCGGCGAGGGAGTGCATGCCGGGCCGCCCGGCGAAGTACTCGAGCAACTCCACCGTCCGCACTGCGGACTTGACCTGTGCCCCACCGGAATCGGCAACTGACATTGCTGTACGCCCCTTCTTGACCGTGCGGAACGCCCGGAAATAGAGTCCCCAGCATATTCACCACCAGGAACGCTGTTCAGAATACCGAACAACTCCGGTGGGTGGCAGAGACCGGCCGGAAGGAAGCCGCCGTGGCAGCAGCACCAGTCTGGAGTGTCGACCCCCGTAGCGGGAAGCGGCGGGAGCGGGTCGGGGTGGAGGCGTCGGTGGGGGAGGTGGACGCTGTGGTGCGGGCCGCGTGGGAGGCGCGGGGTTCGCTGGCGGATCGTGGTGTGCGGGCGGGGTTCTTGCGGGGGGCGGCGGATCTGCTGGAGGGGTCGGGGGACTCCTTGGTGGGGGTGGCGGATGCGGAGACGGCGCTGGGTGGGGTGCGGTTGCGTGGTGAGCTGGCGCGGACGTGTTTCCAGTTGCGGGCGTTCGCGGAGGTGGTGG
>NZ_JBSGZJ010000171.1:0-13751 GCF_053610925.1 Streptomyces sp. NPDC054847
GCCCGTGAGGGCCGGGCGCGGCCGTCTTTCCGGGGGCGGGGGAACGCCGGCGCAACCCGCTGTTCACCGCGAGGAACAAAACGTCTGAGAGCATTTGTTCCGAGAAGGAACTTACTCGGAAAGGCTCACCCTCCCATGCCCCTGGCGCTCCTCGCCCTCGCCGTGTCCGCCTTCGGCATCGGAACGACCGAATTCGTGATGATGGGCCTGCTGCCCAACGTCGCGGAGGACCTGGGCACCTCCGTGCCCACCGCGGGCCATCTCGTCTCCGCCTACGCCATCGGCGTCGTCATAGGAGCCCCGCTGCTCACCGGCCTCGGCTCCCGCGTCCCGCGCAAGCGGATGTTGCTGCTCCTGATGGCGCTGTTCACCGTCGGCAACCTGGCCTCCGCCCTCGCACCCGGCTTCGGCACCCTGCTCGCGGGGCGCGTGCTCGCCGGACTGCCGCACGGCGCGTTCTTCGGTGTCGGCGCCGTCGTCGCGGCGCGCCTCGTACGGGAGCACCGGCAGGCGCGTGCCGTCGCGACGATGTTCCTCGGGCTCACCGTGGCCAACATCGTCGGCGTCCCCGCCGCGACCGCGCTCGGCCAGCAGCTCGGCTGGCGCGCGACGTTCCTCGTCGTGACCGCCATCGGTCTCGTCGCCATGGCCGCCCTCGCCCGTCTCGTGCCGAGCATGCCGCTCGACGCCCACCAGGGCATCGGCCGCGAACTGCGCGCCCTCGGCGACCGGCAGGTGCTGCTCGGCCTGCTGACCGCCGTCTTCGGCTTCGCCGGAGTGTTCGCCGTGTACTCCTACCTCGCCTCGATGACGACCGGGGCGATCGGTCTGGGGGAGTCGTCCGTCACCCTCGTCCTCGCCCTGTTCGGCATCGGAATGACGCTCGGCGCGCTCGCGGCCGGCCCTCTCACCGACCGTGCGCTGCGGCCGACGCTCTACGGCTCCCTGACCGCGCTCGCGCTGGTCCTGGCCGCCTTCCCGTTCACCGTCCACGTCCCGTGGCTCGCCCTGACGACCGTCGTCGTCCTCGGCGCGGTCGGCTTCCTGACGACCACGCCGCTGCAGATGCTGGTGATGCGCAAGGCCAAGGACGCCCCGACGCTCGCCTCCGCCTCCAACCACTCCGCGTTCAACCTCGCCAACGCGGGCGGCGCCTGGCTCGGCGGCGCGGCCATCGCGGCGGGCTGGGGCTGGACGTCTCCTGCGTTCGTCGGCGCGGTCCTCGCCGTCGTGGGTCTCGCGATCGCCGCCGTGGCCGGGGTGCTCGACCGGGACGGCGACAAAAAGAGGGCCTCCCGCGTGATCGCGGGAAGCCCTCTCGCACCGGAGCCGGTCAGTTCGTCGTCTCCCGCCAGCGGTTCGTGATCGGCAGCCGCCGGTCCTTGCCGAAGCCCTTCGCGGAGATCTTTGTGCCCGGCGGGTACTGGCGCCGCTTGTACTCCGCCGTGTCCACCATCCGCAGGGTCTTCGTCACCAGCGCCTCGTCGAAGCCGGCCGCCACGATCGCGTCCTTGCCCTGGTCGCGGTCCACGTACAGCTCGAGGAGCCGGTCCAGCACGTCGTAGTCCGGCAGCGAGTCGGTGTCCACCTGCCCCGGGCGCAGTTCGGCGCTCGGCGGCTTGGTGATCGACGCCTCCGGGATCGGCGGGTTCTGGCCGCGCTCCGCCGCGGCCCGGTTGCGCCACTTGGCGAGCCGGAACACGGTCGTCTTGTAGACGTCCTTGATCGGCCCGTATGCGCCGACCGAGTCGCCGTAGAGCGTCGAATACCCCACCGCCAGCTCGGACTTGTTGCCCGGCGCGAGGACGATGTGGCCCTCCTGGTTGGAGATCGCCATCAGCATCGTGCCGCGCAGCCGCGACTGGAGGTTCTCCTCCGCGAGCCCGGTCAGCCCCAGCGAACCCATGTAGGCGTCGAACATCGGCTCGATCGGTACGGTGCGGAAGTTCAGCCCCGTCCGCCGCGCCAGTTCGGCCGCGTCGCCCTTGGAGTGGTCCGAGCTGTACTTCGACGGCATGGAGACGCCGTACACGTTCTGCGCGCCGAGCGCGTCGCAGGCGATCGCGGCGACGAGGGCGGAGTCGATGCCCCCGGACAGGCCGATCAGCACGGACCTGAACCCGTTCTTGGCGGCGTACGCGCGCAGGCCGACCACCAGCGCCGAGTACACCTCCTCGTCGTCGTCGAGCCGGTCGGCGTAACCGCCCGTCAGCTCGGCCTCGTACGCGGGCAGCGGCTCCTCGGACAGCACGACGCGGTCGATGCGCAGCCCGTCGTCCACGACGCCCTCGGGCGCGTCGGCCGCCGCGGCGGGCAGCTCGAGATCCAGTACGACGCTGCCCTCCGCGAACTGCGGTGCCCGGGCCACGACTTCGCCGTCCGGGCCGACGACGATCGAGTCGCCGTCGAAGACCAGCTCGTCCTGCCCGCCGATCATCGCCAGGTACGCCGTGGTGCAGCCGGCCTCCTGGGCGCGCTTGCGCACCAGCTCCAGGCGGGTGTCGTCCTTCTCACGCTCGTACGGCGAGGCGTTGACCGAGATCAGCAGCCCGGCCTTCGCGCTGCGGGCGGCGGGCACCCGGCCACCGTCCTGCCAGAGGTCCTCGCAGATCGCGAGCGCCACGTCGATGCCGTGGACCCGGATCACGGGCATGGTGTCGCCCGGCACGAAGTAGCGGAACTCGTCGAAGACGCCGTAGTTGGGCAGGTGGTGCTTGGCGAAGCTGAGCGCCACCTCACCGCGGTGCAGCACCGCGGCGGCGTTGCGCGGCGACCCGGCGGGCTGACCGTACCGGGGCCGGCCCGTCTCCGAACGGTCCAGGTAACCGACGATCACCGGGAGTTCGCCGAACCCCTCGGAGGCCAGGCGGGCGGCGAGCGCGCGCAGCGTGGCACGGGAGGCTTCGACGAAGGACGAGCGCAGCGCGAGGTCCTCGACGGGATAGCCGGTCAGCACCATCTCGGGGAAGGCGACGAGATGCGCCCCCTGCTCGGCGGCGTGCCGGGTCCAGTGCACGATCGCCTCGGCGTTGCCGGCGAGGTCACCGACGGTCGAGTCGATCTGATTCAGAGCGAGGCGTAGTTGAGGCACGGGCCCAGTGTAATCGTCTTTCTGACGCGATGTCCTTCAGGGTGATGCGCGGCACATCGCCCCACGACACTTGCCGAAGGGGGCGGGCCGTGCCGGTCCCGCCCCCCGGCAGGGCCGTCAGGTCATGGAGCCCGCGCTCTTCAGGTGCTCCGTGCCGCTCTCCGCGTAGACACGCTCCGCCCAGCCGGCGATCTGGTCCTCGCTCAGGTGCTGCGCCAGGTCCGCCTCGCTGATCATCCCGACCAGCCGCTTGTTCTCGATCACCGGCAGCCGCCGGATCTGGTGGCCCTGCATCTCCCGCAGCACCGCCGACACGTCCGCGCCGGCGTCGATCCAGCGCGGGGTGCCCTTGGCCATCTCACCCGCCGTGACCTTGGACGGGTCGTGGCCCATCGCGACGCAGCCGACGACGATGTCACGGTCGGTGAGGATGCCGCACAGCCGCTCGTCGGCGTCGGCGATCGGCAGCGCGCCGACGTTCAGGTCCCGCATCAGCTGCGCCGCCCGGTCGAGCGTCTCGTGCGAGGGGATCCACCGGGCCCCCGGGTGCATGATGTCCTTCGCAGTGGTCATGGGTCGTGCCTCCTGGATGCCGTAAGGCCCCGAGCCACCTCATTCTCGTGGCGCCGTACGGCGTACGCGACCGCAGCCATCCGCACCTGCGCGGCACCGGCCGCCCGCACCCCGCGAGCAGCGGAACGCGCACGGCCCCGTCCCGGAGAGGTCCGGGACGGGGCCGTGGGCGAACGGCGACGCGTGTCAGGTGCGCGGCTGCGCACCGCGGCGGTGCAGCAGATCGACCATCAGCTCGACCTCGGACGCCTGCGCGTCCACCATGCCCTGCGCCAGATCGCGCTCCACCTCGACCGTGCACTGCTCGACGCAGCCCTTGGCCATGGCGATCCCGCCGTTGTGGTGGATGATCATCAGCTGGAGGTAGAGGACCTCCGCCTCCTTGCCGCTGAGCCGTCCCAGCCGCTCGAGGTCGGCCCTGCTCGCCATGCCGGCCATCAGCGAACCGTCCTCGGCCCGGTGGCCGCCACCGTGGGCGCCGTGGCTGGAGCCTCCCGAGGCCATCCATCCCATCGGCTCGGCGTCCGCGTCCACCTTCGGCAGGCCCCACAGGTCCAGCCAGCCCAGCATCATGCCGCGCTGGTTGGCCTGCGTGTTGGCGATGTCGTACGCGAGCCTGCGCACTTCCTCGTCCTTCGTCCGGTCACGGACGATGAACGACATCTCCACCGCCTGCTGGTGGTGGACGGACATGTCACGGGCGAAACCGGCGTCCGCGGACGCCCCCGCCGGCGTACGGTCCGCGGCAGCGGATCCGCTGCTCCCCGCGGAGGCCACCGTGGCCGCCCCCGCGAAGAGCAGCGCGAGCACCACCGCGGTGACGGCGGCCCAGTGCGTACGCGTCATGCCCCTCACTTGCCGCTCAGCCCGCCCGTGCAGGCCGCGCCCGGCTCGGGCGTCTGCGGGCCCTGCACGTACTTGGTGAAGAACTGGCTGACCCGCTTGTCGTCGGCCGAGTCGACGGTCACCTGCTTGCCCCAGGCGCTCAGCATGATCGCGCCCTGCTGGTCCTTGTACGGGCTCATCAGCGTGTACGGCGTCTTCTTGACCTTCTCGGCCAGCTTGTCCACGTCACCCTTGGCGGCCTTGTCGGTGTACGTCACCCACACCGCGCCGTGCTCCAGCGAGTGGACGGCGTTCACCTCAGGGATCGCCTCCTTGTAGACGTCGCCGTTGCAGTTCATCCACACCTGGCTGTGGTCGCCGCCGACCGGCGGCTTCATCTCGTAGGAGACGGCCGTCTCGACGTGGTTGCGGCCGAGCTTCTTCGCGTCCCAGGACTTCTCGTCCTTGACCGGGGCCTTCGCCTCGGCCACGCGCTGCTCCTTCTCCTCGGACTCCTTGTTGAGGACGAAGACACCGAAGCCGACGAGGCCGGCGACGACGACGGCGCTGATGCCGACGGTGAGGATGCGGTTGCGGCGCTCACGGGACTGCTCGGCCCGGCGCATCTGCTCTATCCGGGCCCGGCGGTCGTTGGTGGTGTTACGGGAAGCCATGGTGGCGGTGTCCTTCGTGAAGTCTGCGGAATGGGGGGTTCAGCGATGCGTGCGAGGTCGTGCGGGCGGTGTCACGTCCGCAGCACCTGAAGGACGTGCAGGTCCGGGGCGCGCGCGAGCACTCCGGAACGGCCTCGGCCGCCGGCGTCGGCGGCGGGCCCGGGATGGGGGAGTGGGGTGCCCCCCTCCAGCGGCGCGTCGGGCTGCGGAGGCGGCACGGTGAGCACCGCGGGGCTGAGCACCGGCAGCAGCCCGCAGCCGCCGTCGTCGTACGGGCAGCTGTACGCGGTCGCCGTGTGGGCCGCCGTCCGTTCCTGCGCCGCGGGCGTCCTCGCCTCCGCCGCATCCGTCGCCCCAGGGCCATGGGCCCGGGGAGAGGGCCTGCCGTGGTGGGCACCGGCCGGGCCGAGGCAGATGAAGAGCGCGCCGAGGAGCGTCGCCACGGCGCTCAGCAGAGCCGTGGGACGCGCGGTGCGCGAGAGGCGGTCGGTCCGCGAACCCCCCATGGCCGCAGATCGTAGTGTGCGGACGCCACAGGCACCGCAGACGGGCGGCAATTAAGGGCCGCCCGGCGACAGCGCGGGGCCCCGCCGCGATGCGACGGGGCCCCGCGAGGGCCGTGTGCCCGGACTGTATTGGGGGCGTCAGACCCGTTCCGGCGCGCGCCCGGCCGGCGCCGGCCGCTCCGCGGCGGCCTCCGCCCGTGCCCCGGCCTTGAACAGCCGGCCCGGCCACCAGAACCAGCGGCCCAGGTCGAGGGCGAGCGCGGGCACCAGCACCGTACGGACCAGGAACGTGTCCAGCAGGACGCCGATGCCGACGAGGGTGCCCATCTGCGCCATCGTCACCAGCGGCAGTCCGGCGAACACCGCGAACGTCGCGGCGAGCACGACGCCCGCGCTGGTGATGACCCCGCCGGTGGTCGTCAGGCCCTCCAGCACCCCGCGTGCCAGGCCGAGCCGCTCCGACTCCTCCCTGACGCGGTGCATCAGGAAGATGTTGTAGTCGATGCCGAGGGCGACGAGGAACACGAAGCCCATCAGCGGCAGCGACCAGTCGACACCGGCGAAGCCGAGCACATGCTCGAACAGAAGATTCGAGGCGCCGAGCGCCGCGAAGTACGACAGTACGACCGTCGCCAGCAGCAGCACGGGGGCGACGATCGCCCGCAGCAGCCACACCAGTACGAGCAGGACCACCAGCAGCACCACCGGGATCACGGTCCGCAGGTCACGGTCGGCGGCCCGCTGGGTGTCCAGGGTCTGCGCGGTCGTGCCGCCGACCAGGGCGTCGGCCCCCTCCACGTCGCCGACGGCGGAGCGCAGCGCGTCCACGGTGTCCTTGGCCGCGTCGCTGTCCGGAGCGTCCTCCAGGACGACGGACAGCGTGGCGAGTTCGCCGTCGGGCGTGCGGTCACCCGCGTCGACCCGGGCGACGCCCGGCACCTTCGTGGCGGCTGCCTCGACAGCGCCGGCCTGCGCCGCGTTCGTGACGATCTTCGCGGGGTCGGAGGCGCCCGACGGGAAGTGGGCCGAGATCCGCTCCTGGGCGACGACCGACTCGGGCTTGTCCTGGAACATCTCCGACTGGGTGAGCCCCATGTTGATGCCGAACGCGCTGAGCGCCAGCACACCCGTGACGCCGACCGACATCAGCCACGACCAGCGCGGACGCCGCGCGACGGCAGCACCGGTACGGGACCAGACGGTGACCGCCTTCCGTGCGGGCGTGCCGTGGCGCGGCACGAAGGGCCAGAACACCCAGCGGCCCGCGATCACCAGCAGCGCCGGCAGCACGGAGACCATCGCCAGGAAGCCGCAGACGACGCCGATCGCGCCGACCAGCCCCAGCGAGCGGGAGGAGTTGATGTCGGCCAGCGACAGGCAGGCCAGTCCGACGGCAATGGTGCCGGCGGAGGCGAGGACCGCCGGCCCCGAACGCCGCAGCGCGAGCCTCATCGCCACGTGCCGGTCCTCGTGGCGGTGCAGCTCCTCCCGGTAGCGGGCGATCAGCAGCAGCGCGTAGTCGGTGCCCACGCCGAAGACGAGGACCATCAGGATGCCGGCGCTCTGCGGGTCGACGGGCAGCCCCGCGTACTTCGCCAGCAGATAGGTGCCGACCTGGGTCAGTACGGCGGCGAAGCCGACCGACAGCAGCGGGAACAGCCACAGCACCGGGCTGCGGTAGGTGATCAGCAGCAGCACGGCCACCACCAGACCGGTGGCGATCATCAGGGTGGCGTCGAGCGTGTCGAACACCGCGACCTGGTCCATCAGCGAGCCGGCCGGCCCGCCGACCGCCACGTCCAGACCGGGCGGGGCGTTCGCGCCGGCGATGTCGCGGATCTCCTCGACCCGGTCACCGAGCTCGTCGGACAGCGGTACGACCACCATCAGGGCCCTGCCGTCGTCGGACGGCAGCACGGGCGACAACTGCCGGCCCTCGGCGACATGCGGGGCGAACGCGCGGCGGTCCGACTCGGCCGCGGCGCGGTCACCGGCGGCGAGCGGTCGGTCGGCGCTGTATACGACGACGACGGGCATCACCTCGTCGGTGCGGAACTTCTCCAGTTCCGTGTTGACCGCGGCCGATTCGGCCCCCCGCGGCAGGAAGGCGTTCGGTCCGGTGTCCTCGACCTCGCCGAGCTTTCCGGCGAGCGGGCCGAGGGCCACGACGACGACGATCCAGCCGAGCAGGACGAGCCATTTGGTGCGTCGGCCGCCGGGCGCCGAGGCCAGGCGCTTGAGCAGCGCTTTCATGAGTAGTCTCCTGAGTGTGGAGTGCGGGACGCACGGAGCCCGCGCCGCGGCGTGACGGGTTTGCAGACCTGCCGTGGCGTGGGGGAAGTGCCTGGGACTTGTGCTTCACGGGTACGGCCGGGAGTTGCAGCTCCTGGCCGTACCGCCTTCGCGATACGTGCTCGCGGCCCTACTCGATCTCGCGCATCATCTTCTCCATCGAGGAGAGCGAGACGCGGGTCTGCGTCAGCTCGTCGAGCGTGCGCCGGTGCAGTTCGGTGCTGTCCTCGAGCAACTGCGCGTACTTCTCCGCGAGTTTGCGGTACTCGGTGTCCCGGGTCGCCAGTGCGCGGGCCCGCCAGGTCGCGGCGACCTGCCAGACGATGACGATGCACAGCAGGAACACCCCGGCGGCACCGACCGCTCCCACGATGTCGCCGCTCATTTCGCCGTCTCCTTCATCGTGTCCTTCTCCGTGTCCTTGCCCTTGTCGTCCTTGGCGTCGTCGGTGAGCGTGCGCGCGGCTCGCGCGACGACCTCGGGGGTCAGCGCGTAGCAGAACGGCGTCAGCTCGAAGAACTTCATCGCCTTGCCTCCCTCGGACAGCTCGAGCTCGCCACGGACCAGTCCCGCCGCCTCCAGCCGCTGCAGATGCATGTGCAGCAGGGGGCGGCCGATGGCCAGCTCACGGGCGAGCCGGCTCACGTAGTCGCGGCCGTCGAAGAGGGCGGCGACGATGCGCATCCGGTGCGGATTGCCCAGGGCGGTGAGGATCTTCAGCAGCGCGTCGCCCGTGAGCTCCGGTCCCGGTGCCGGGGCCGGGTTCTCGCTCATCGCGCCCCCTTGGCTCGTATGTGTCAGTTCAAACTGACACGCCCGCCGGTACGTGTCAAAGAAACCTGACACATGTCCGGGAGGAGTGAGGGGGCCTCAGGGTCGTCTCGGGGTGGGCCCTGACCCACAATGGGCACAGCCGCGTGCGCAACCTCCCCGAAACCCGCGGATGGGATGCTCCAGGGAGCAGGCACGCGCCGTGACGGGCAAGGATGGGTAGGAACTCAGACATGGACAAGCAGCAGGAATTCGTGCTCCGCACGCTCGAGGAGCGCGACATCCGCTTCGTACGCCTGTGGTTCACCGACGTGCTCGGCTTCCTGAAGTCGGTCGCCGTCGCACCGGCCGAGCTGGAACAGGCCTTCGACGAGGGGATCGGCTTCGACGGCTCCGCGATCGAGGGCTTCGCCCGGGTGTACGAGTCCGACATGATCGCGAAGCCGGACCCCGGGACCTTCCAGATCCTGCCCTGGCGCGCGGAGGCGCCCGGCACGGCCCGGATGTTCTGCGACATCCTGATGCCCGACGGCTCACCGTCCTTCGCGGACCCCCGCTTCGTGCTCAAGCGGATCCTCGCCAAGACCTCGGACCTGGGCTTCACCTTCTACACCCATCCCGAGATCGAGTTCTTCCTGCTCAAGGACAAGCCCGTCGACGGCAGCCGCCCCACGCCCGCCGACAGCTCCGGCTACTTCGACCACACCCCGCAGAACGTGGGCATGGACTTCCGCCGACAGGCGATCACCATGCTGGAGTCCATGGGCATCTCGGTGGAGTTCAGCCACCACGAGGGCGCGCCCGGGCAGCAGGAGATCGACCTGCGCTACGCGGACGCGCTGTCCACGGCGGACAACATCATGACGTTCCGCCTGGTCATGAAGCAGGTGGCGCTCGAGCAGGGCGTGCAGGCCACGTTCATGCCCAAGCCGTTCTCGGAATACCCGGGCTCCGGCATGCACACCCACCTGTCGCTTTTCGAGGGCGACCGCAACGCCTTCTACGAGTCCGGCGCCGAGTACCAGCTCTCCAAGGTGGGCCGCTCCTTCATCGCCGGCCTGCTGCGGCACGCCGCCGAGATCTCGGCCGTCACCAACCAGTGGGTCAACTCCTACAAGCGGATCTGGGGCGGCTCCGCCCGCAGCGCCGGCGCGGGCGGCGAGGCCCCCTCGTACATCTGCTGGGGCCACAACAACCGCTCGGCCCTGATCCGCGTCCCGATGTACAAGCCGGGCAAGACCGGCTCCGCCCGCATCGAGGTCCGCTCCCTGGACTCCGGCGCGAACCCGTACCTCTCGTACGCCGTCCTGCTCGCCGCCGGCCTCAAGGGCATCGAGGAGGGCTACGAGCTCCCCGCGGGCGCGGACGACGACGTCTGGGCCCTCTCCGACGCAGAACGCCGCGCCATGGGCATCGCCCCGCTCCCGCAGAACCTGGGCGAGGCGATCGACCTCATGGAACGCAGCGAGCTGGTGGCGGAGACGCTGGGCGAGCACGTCTTCGACTTCTTCCTGCGCAACAAGAAGCAGGAGTGGGAGGAGTACCGCAGCGAGGTGACGGCCTTCGAGCTGCGCAAGTCGCTGCCGGTGCTGTAACCGCAGGTCAGCGCTGGTACCGCCTGTCCAAAGCGCTCCGGGCCGACGGTCTCGTACCGTCGGCCCGGGTGTTGCCGTTGTCAGCCGACGAGGGCTTGGGTGATCTGCCTGGTCGTCTGCGCGGCGACCCGGGGGTTGACGGCGGCGTAGGAGGTGTAGGCGTTCAGGCCGGTAGCCAGTGCCCAACCGCGCCCCCGCATCCAGGTGGCATCGTCCACGCCGAGCGCATCGCGGAAGGCGGCTCGGCTGTTCGCCGACATCAAGGTGAAGGCGATCATCAGGTCGCAGGCCGGGTCGCCCATGCCGAGCCCGCCGAAGTCAATGACGGCGCTGAGGCAGCCGTTGGAGGTCAGCAGGTTGCCGGTGTGGAAGTCGCCGTGAAACCACACCGGAGAGCGGTCCCATCCGGGCGCGCTCAGTGCCGCGTTCCACAGTTCCGTCATCGCTGTTTTGTCGAACACGCCGTCTAGCTCGTCGATGGCGACCCGCGTCGCGCGGTCCCGGTCGGACAACGGACGGCCGGTGAGGGCTTCCCTGGTGTCCCCGGCGGGGATGTCCTTGAGTGCGAACCGCTGCAAGGCGGCCAGGAACTGAGCCAGTTCAATTGCCGCCTTGGAGGAGTCGCCCAGTGCGTCAACGGTCGCCACCTCGCCGTCCAGCCAGCGGGACACCGCCCATGGCCACGGATAACCGAAGCCGGGGCCGCCCACTCCCACTGGTACCGGGATGGCCAGGGGAAGGTGCGGGGCGAGTCGGGGCAGCCACAGGAATTCCTTCCTGGCCTGCCCGATGGCTCCGGGATGGCGCGGAAGCCGGACGGACAGCTCCTCGCCCAACCGGTAGATCACATGATCGGAGCCAGCGGGGTTGAGCAGCTTCAGGGCCAGTCCCGCCCACTGCGGGAACTGAGTGTCGACCAGGCGCCTGACCAGCGCCTCATCGATCTGAGGGCGTGTGTCCGCAGTTCTCGCAGCTACCAAGAACAACTCCCGTGGCCGGCCCGCTCCGTGCGACGGGCAGTCGCAGCCATCACAATGGTTCACGGCTGCGTCTGTCGACCGATTTTGCGACGCACGCAACCGCGTCGAGGCGTGGCCTGAATGCCGGCGTCACAGACACTGAGAGGTGATCCACCTCATTGAGTCGGCTGCTGCAAGTCGGCGCAGACCGAACCCGTAAAGTTCCCCGCATGGTGACTGCGACCGTCCGCGAGTGGCACGACGAGGAAGGGTGGGGCGTGCTCGACTCCCCGGAGACAGCGGGCGGTTGTTGGGGCCACTACTCCCATATCCAGATGGAAGGGTTCCGCACGCTGTCTCCGGGACAGCGGGTAGATCTCCACTGGGAAGCCCCTGGCTTCAAGCAGGACGGGTACGACTACCGGGCGGTGGACATCGTGCCTCGGCCGGCCTGACAGCCATGCTTGACTCAACGACGGCAGACAGCAGCAGCTACAAGTGGTCCATGACGACCTTGCCTCCCAGGCATCCGGAGCTCGTGAAGCCGCGTTGATCGAACTCCCCAAGAACTCCGAACGAAATGATCTTCGACCCATCCTTTGGGCCGTCTGTGGGCCGTCTGAGGGTGGCCTGCGATGACCAACGACGACCAGTGACGGCCGTTGCGCTTGTGGTCACCAAGGGGGCTGGGCGCGGTGTCGGAGGCTGACCGTCCAGGCAGCAACTTCCTGCGCAACAAGAAGCAGGAGTGGGAGGAGTACCGCTCCGAGGTCACCGCCTTCGAGCTGCGCAAGTCGCTGCCGGTGCTGTAACCGCGGGCGGGAGCACGGTTCGAGCCCTGCCGCATCGTCGGGTCGGCGGTCGTGGACCGTCGGTCCGTCGGCGTGTCCGGCCGGGCGCCTCGGATGCGGCCGACCCGGAGGCCTCCGTCGCGGGTGGGAAACGGACCGACCGCAAAGAGCCTCTGTGTCCGTTTATGTCCCCATTCCAGGGGGAGTTCCTAGTTGTACGATCCGATGCCTCGCCGGGGGTGAGCGGATGTCCACAGGAACCCTTCTCGCGATCATCATCCCGGTTGTCGTGGTCGTGGCCGCGCTGGCCGCACTCGGCTGGTACACCGTCCGTCGGCGCCGTCTCCGGGAGCGGTTCGGCCCCGAGTACGAGCGGACCGTCGAGGACGCGGGCAGCCGGAGCGCCGCCGACCGCGAACTGAGTGCCCGGGAGAAGCGGCACGACGCCCTGGACATCAGGCCGCTGTCTTCTTCCGCCCGTGACCGCTATGCCCACGACTGGCAGAAGGTCCAGGGCGAATTCGTGGATCGCCCCGAGGACGCCGTCCAGGAGGCCGACCTCCTCGTGACCTCGCTCATGCGTGAACGCGGCTACCCCACCGACAACCTCACGCAGAAACTGCAGGATCTGTCCGTCGAGCACGGCAGAACCGTGGAGCACTACCGGGCTGCCCACGACGTCAACGAACGGAGCCGCCGGCACACGGCGAGCACCGAGCAGCTGCGTGGCGCGATGGTGCACTACCGCGCCCTGTTCGACGAACTGCTCTCGGACGGCGGGCCGCGCCGGGCCCGCACCTGAGCGCCTTGCGCATCTGACTCTTCGACCAAGGACGGAGGAGAGATGGAACGCGAACAGACACCGGCCCCGCCGGAGAGGGGACTGTCCACAGAAGACCTCGCGGCACCGCCGGAGAGGGACGTGGGCCGCCCGCCCGAGACGGAGCCGCCGAGCTTCCCGGGCGAAGCCTCCGAGGTGCCACCGGAGGCCGACGCCACGCCGACGGCGGCATCGGCCGTCCCGGAGGAGCCGGAACCCGCACCGGACACCGCGGCCGCGTCCACACAGGAAGAGGTTCCGCGACTGCTGACGTCGGAGGAGGAGGAAGGATTCCGCACACGCTGGCAGGAGATTCAGAACCGATTCGTCGACGACCCGCGTGAGGCCGTCCACGACGCCGACGGCCTGGTGGCGGATGTCATGCAGACCCTGGCCGCCACTTTCTCCCGGCACAAGCAGGACCTGGAGGGGCAGTGGAGCCAGGGCGAGGAGGCCGACACGGAGGACCTGCGCATGGCCCTGCGGAAATACCGTTCGTTCTTCAACCGCCTGCTGTCGAGCTGACCACCCGTGGCCCCGGCTTCGCGAGACCATCCGTGCGGATGCGAAACGCGCCCGGTGCGGTGACCCTGGAGTCACGGGGGACCCTGCGTCGAGGAGGAAAACCCCATGTCCATGATGGACAAGCTCAAGAACATGCTCAAAGGTCATCCGGATCAGACGGACCGGGGCATCGAGAAGGCCGGCGACTACGTGGACGGCAGGACCCAGGGCAAGCACAGCCGCCACGTCGACACGGCACAGGACAAACTGAGGGACCAGTACGGGTCCGGCGGCGCCGGTGGAACGGAACGCCCCGACGAACCGCCCCGGTGACCTCACCCGCGTGAACG
>NZ_JBSGZJ010000172.1:0-13746 GCF_053610925.1 Streptomyces sp. NPDC054847
CGGTGCCCACCGAACGGACGGCGGGCACCGCCTTCGTCACGCGCCTCAGTGCCCGGCGGCCTCCGGGGAGCGCCGGATGCCGACCGCCGCCAGGACGGCACCGAGGACGCAGAGCACACCGGTGACGAGCACGGCCGAGTGCGCGCCGTTCATGAACGCCTGGCCGCTTCCCTCGACGACCGCGGCCTTCAACTGGGCGGGCATGTCGCCGGACACGGGGGCGATGCCCATCGCCACGGCGTCCTCGGCCTCGTGGGGCCTGGATAAACCGGTGTCGCGGGACCGGCCCGTCTCCCTAGACTCGGGACGCGCGGTGCACACGGCATCGCAGCGCCGTCCGGCGTCGGATCGAGGGGAGCACGACCATGCGTTGCCGCACTGCCGTCGTCGTTCCCCGGTCACGCTACGACGTGATCCTGATGTCCACGTCCACCCGGTGCCGGCTGCGCGGCCGCCACCGGAAGCCCGTGACGAACGCCTGATCCCCGCCTGCCCGGTGGCGCGACCCCAAGGTCCCCCGCCCGGCACGCCGTCATGCGCCCGTGCCCCCGATGGATGCGGGCCCATGTACCCGTGCCCCTCTGCCGGGGGACGGTGGGTGAACCACAACTCAGGGCCCTCGTACGGGAATTGCGCTGCCTGTCTCCCGACACACCTGAAAGGCCATGGGCCGTGCGCACCGACCCGCGACACCGATCCGTCTCCACCAGTCCGCTGACCCGCGTCAGGAACCTGGGCATCCTCGCCCACGTCGACGCCGGCAAGACCACCGTCACCGAACGGATCCTGTATCTCACCGGCGCCACCCACAAACGCGGAGAGGTCCATGACGGCACGACCGTCACCGACTTCGACCCGCAGGAGCGCGACCGAGGCATCACGATCTTCGCCGCGGCCGTGAGCTGCGACTGGGACGGCCACCGGATCAACCTGATCGACACACCCGGCCATGTCGACTTCGCCGACGAGGTCGAGCGTTCGCTGCGGGTGCTCGACGGCGCGGTCGCCGTGTTCGACGCCGTCGCCGGGGTCGAACCGCAGAGCGAGGCCGTGTGGCGACAGGCCGACCGGCACGGTGTGCCCAGGATCGCGTTCGTCAACAAGCTGGACCGCGCGGGCGCGGACCTGGACCAGGCTGTCGGGTCGATCAGGGAACGGCTGAATACCGTTCCGCTGGTGGTCCAACTGCCCGTCGGACAGGAGGACGGCTTCACCGGCGTGGTGGATCTGCTGCGCATGCGTTCGCTGATCTGGGGCGCCGGGCGGGACACGTACGAGGAAGGCCCGGTGCCTGACGCCCTGCTGGCGGAGGCGGCACGGCGCCGGCGCCTGCTGGAAGAGGCCGTGGCCGAACTCCATCCTGTCGCGCTGGAGGAGTTCTGCGAACGGTCCGCCCTCACGGAGCCGACCCTGGCCGGTGCGCTGCGCGACCTGACTCTCAGCGGTGAGGGAGTCGTCGTGCTGTGCGGTGCCGCGTACCGCAACTGCGGGATCGAGCCGCTGCTCGAGGCCGTCGTCGCGTATCTGCCCTCGCCGACGGACGTACCGCCGGTGCGGGGCACGCGGGACGGTGCCGAGCAGCAGCGGCCGGCGGACCCGGAGGCGGCGTTCGCGGGGCTGGTGTTCAAGGTGAACTCCACCTCCACGGGCAGGCTGACGTATGTGCGCGTCTATTCGGGCACGATCAGGAAGGGGGACACGGTGCTGGACGTGGGCGCAGTCCGTTCGGAACGGATCGGCAGGATCCTGCGCGTACAGGCCGACCGGCACGCCGAGGTGGACCGGGCCGAGGCCGGGGACATCGTGGCCCTGGTCGGGCCGAAGGCAGCCCGTTCCGGCGCGACCCTGTCCACGCCGGCCGCCCCGCTGCTCCTCGAACCGCCCACGGCGGCCGCTCCGGTCGTCACCGTGGCGGTCGAGGCGCGCAGCCGCCTCGACACCGACCGGCTGGCGACGGCGCTGGCCCGACTGGTCGAGGAGGATCCCTCCCTGACCGTCCGGACCGACCCGGAGACCGGTCAGACCGTGCTCTCGGGCATGGGCGAACTGCACCTGGAGGTCGCGGTGGAGAAGATCCGCCGCGCCCACGGGCTGGACGTCGGCGTCGGCCGGCCCCAGGTGGCGTACCGCGAGACCGTCGTGCGCGGCGTGACGGGTCTGGTGTACCGGCACGTCAAGCAGGACGGTGGCGCGGGGCAGTTCGCGCATGTCGTCCTCGACGTCGCACCGCTGGACCCGTACGACGACCGTGCGGAGGGCTTCGCGTTCTCGTCGACCGTCACCGGTGGACGGGTGCCGCAGGAGTTCGTCCGCGCGGTGGAGGCCGGCTGCCGGGACGCCCTGGCGGAGGGCCCCCTCGGGGGTCATCCGGTGACCGGGCTGCGCGTGACGCTGACCGACGGGGCCACGCACACGAAGGACTCGTCGGAGATGGCGTTCCGGGCGGCGGGGCGCTTCGGGCTGCGTGAGGCGCTGAGAACCGGCGTGATGGCGCTGCTCGAACCGGTCGTCGAGGTCACGGTCACCGTGCCCGACGACGCGGTCGGCACGGTCCTCGGCGACCTCGCGACCCGGCGCGGACGGGTCTCGGGCCAGGCGACGCGGTCCGGTACGGCGGTCATCACGGCGACGGTCCCGCTGGCCGAGCTGTTCGGCTACGCGAACCGGCTGCGCAGCCGCACGCAGGGCCGGGGCACCTTCACCACCCGCCCCGCCGGCTACGCACCGGCACCGGCCTCGGTGCCGGGCGGGTCGGTGTCGTAGCGCCGTCGGCGTGGGGCCGTCCTCGAAGGACGGCCCCGCGTCGGGGCCGCGCCGCCGTCCAGGCCACCCCCCAGGCCGCGGCCCGCTGTGCGTCGGCGGGCCCGCCTGGCCTGCGGGCCGCTCGACCGGTCATGGCACGCACCTGGGGTCTTGCCAGGACGGCAGTACGGTCGAGGAACTGCGCAACAAGGGGGCCTGGTATGTCCGGACGGCGGGTTCCTTGGAGCCAACGGACCGGGTGGCGTGAGATGACGTCTGAGGGTCGAGCCTCGGGAGGTGTCCGTCACAGTGCACCGAATGGGTATTTCCGCGTTGCCCCTGGGAACACGACCGTGACAGCATTCCGCGGGTGAGTGACAACGGGGATGACATATCGGGGCCTGACCGCCTCTCCAGACTGTCGGAGTTGGCCGAGTTGGCTGGTCCGACCGACCAGGGGGAACTGGTCGAGCAGGCAGATGAGCCGGGAGCTGCACCCGTGGCCGCGCCTGCCGAGCGGCCGGTGGCCGTTCCCGTTGCGCCGGTGGTGGATGAGGTGGCGGCGGGTCGGCGTCGGTTTGCGCGTTTGCTGGGTGAGTTCCGGCGTGCGGCTGTGTTGGCGCCGTTCGATGCGCAGGGGAGTTTGTGGACGGCGGATTTCAATGGGGTGCGGTGGATCTGTGCGTTCTCCGACGAGGAGGCGCTGTCGCGGTTCGCGCACGCGCAGCAGGATGCGGGGCGTGAGTGGGAGTTCCGGACGGTGCTGGGTGCGCGGTTGCTGGATGTGATGGTTCCGATGCTGCCGGGCCCGGCGGGGGTTGCGCTGGATGCGGGTAGCGAGGACGGCATGTTGTTTCCGCCGGTCGAGGGTGTGGTGCCCGAGGCGGCGGTGGTGGATCTCGGGGGGACGCAGTGAGTGGGGAGCAGCCGGATCTTGCGGCGCCGCCGTCGGCTTTGGTGGAGATCGCGAACGGTATCAATCTGGCGCATGCGGAGCTGAAGGAGCTCGGCATGATCGGGGAGGCGACGACGGGCCGGGGGTTTTCTGATCTGGCCCTGTCGGGGCTGGAGTTGGGGCACGGGGGTTTGACGTCGGAGTTCGAGACGTTCTGCAACCGGTGGGAGTGGGGTGTTCGGGCGCTGACGGTGAAGGGCAATCTGGTCGCTCAGGCGTTGGGTCTGTCGGCGGGATCGTTCGCCGAGCAGGAGCAGTACATCAAGGACAGCATCAAGATCGGCGTGAACTCGCTCAACGGCAATCCGCATCTGTCGGAGGACGAGGTCAAGCAGATGAGCTGGGACACGATCCGGGACCAGCACGCGTGGGACAACGCCGACTGGAGCAAGGAGTCGTTCACCGAGGCGCATGCCGAGGTGAAGCAGACGTGGGCCAACACCACCTACGACGTGATGGACGCGCAGAACGACGCGATGGAGCGGGCGGGGATCCTCGACCCGGCGGTGCGGGACCGGTTGGACGCGCAGTTGCGTGAGGACCTGGACCCCGATCAGGCGACGGTCGATCAGGCTGAGCAGCCGCGGTGGGGGGAGAGTCGCTGATGGTGGACTGGGGCGGGCTGGTCGACAAGGGCGTCGACATCGTCGACGACGGGATCGACAAGGGCAAGGAACTGGTCGGCGAGGGCGTCGACTATGTGACCGACAAGGCCGGCGAAGGCCTGCGGCACTACGGCTACGACGGTGTGGCGGAGGCGGTGGAGGACTGGGGGGACGAGACCGCCTCGTCTCTCGGTGCGCAGGTGGGTGAGCAGCAGCTGGGTCAGACCGAGGAGGCGAACGAGCTGATCCACGGCCGGCCGGAGAAGATCGCCGAGTCGGTGAAGAACCTGCGGGACTTCCAGAAGGCGTTCGACCTGGTCGGCGGTGGGCTGAAGAAGATGGACTCGGCACACTGGAAGGGTGAGGCGGCCAATACCTTCCGGGAGAAGTTCGAGCCGCTGCCCACGGACTGGCTGCGCGCGGCGGACGCGTGCGAGGATGCCGCCAAAGCCCTGGAAACCTACTCCAAGGTGATCA
This sequence comes from Streptomyces sp. NPDC054847, assembly GCF_053610925.1. NCBI lineage: Bacteria > Bacillati > Actinomycetota > Actinomycetes > Kitasatosporales > Streptomycetaceae > Streptomyces > Streptomyces sp. NPDC054847. Next base: position 4,780 of record NZ_JBSGZJ010000172.1, read on the forward strand.
CCAGCGCGCAGGGCAAGGCGAAGGAGGCGATCGCCCTCTACAAGGAGGGTGAGAGCGACTCCAAGGCGGCGGTCGAGGCGTACAACAAGAAGGGGCGGGCGTACGACGCGGCGCGTAACAGTGACAATCCGCTGCCGCATCCGGGTGAGTTCACCGATCCGGGCAAGGCGAAGCGGGCCCGGGCACGGGAGATCCTCGCCGACGCCCGCAAGGCCCGCAACGAGGCCGCGGAGAGTGCGAAGAGCGCGGTGACGGCGGCGATGGCGCACGCGCCGAAGGAACCCACCGGCCGGGACAAACTCAAGGCCGAATTCACCGACTACGCCCTCGGCATGGGCGTGGAATCCATGCACCTGGCCGGCGGCGTGGTCAAGGGAACAGCCGGCATCGTCAACTTCGTCCGCTCCGTCAACCCGCTCGACATGTACAACCTGACCCACCCGGCCGAGTACTGGAAAGGCGTCAACACCACACTCGCCGGCATCGCCTCCACCGTCGCCAACCCCGACCGCGCCCTGAAGAACGCCTGGGAAGCCGCCAAGGGCGACCCGTCCGAATTCCTCGGCCGCCTCATCCCCGAACTCCTCGGCACCAAAGGCGCAGGCGCCGTCAAGGGCCTGGTCACCGCCGGCAAACACCTACCCGACGCCAACAAGCCGGGCAGCACCCGAGGCGACCACGACCGTGACCCCGACAGCGGCGGCAAGAAGTGCACCGACACCAAGTGCGACGGAGACCCGGTCGATGTCGCGACCGGCCGGATGCTCCTGCCGCAGACCGACATCGTCCTGCCGGGCTCACTGCCGTTGGTGTTCCAGCGCACGCATGACTCCTCGCACCGGTCCGGCCGCTGGTTCGGCCCGACCTGGTCGTCCACCGTGGACCAACGCCTGGACATCGACTCCGAAGGCGTGATCTTCACCTGCGCCGAGGGCAGCCTCCTCGCCTACCCCCACCCGGCCCCCGGTGTCCCCGTCCTGCCCACCCACGGGCGCCGCTGGCCGCTTGACCGCGTCGACGACGGCTACACGATCACCGACCCGGACTCCGGCCAGGTCTGGCACTTCACCGACCACACCGCCGAACTCGCCCTGCTGACACAGATCGACGACCGCAACGGCCGCTGGATCACCTTCGAGCACGACGAATCCGGTGCTCCGACATCGATCGTCCACCACGGCGGCTACCACCTCAAACTCGCCACCAGCGAAGGCCGGGTCACTGCCCTCCACCTCGCCGGCGCCGCCCCGGACGGCTCGGACCAGGAGATCCTCCGCTACGGCTACACCGACGGCCATCTCACCCACGTCACCAACTCCTGTGGCCGGCCCCTGCGCTTCGGCTGCGACGAACACGGCCGCATCACCTCGTGGACCGACACCAACGGCAGCCATTACGACTACGTCTATGACGACAAGGACCGCTGCACCTACCAGACCGGCTCCAACGGCCACATGGAATCCCACTTCACGTGGGACGACACGGACCCGGAAACCGGCCTGCGGATGACCTCCATCACCGATGGTCTCGGCCACACCAAACGCTTCGTGATCAACGACCGTGCTCAGGTCGTCACCGAGATCGACGCACTCGGCGCGGTCACCCGCTACGCATACGACCGCTACAACCGACTCCTCTCCCGCACCGATCCACTCGGCCACACCACCCGCTTCACCTACGACGAACAGGGGCGGCTCACCGAAGTGGAACGCCCCGACGGACGGCGGCTCCGTACGGAGTACGACACGCTGGGATGCCCCGTTCGTGTCAGCGGCGCGGACGGCGCCGTTACGCGCCAGACGTACGACGAACGCGGAAACCGCACATCGGTCACCACCCCTTCGGGCGCGACTACTCATTACGTGTATGACGGGGCTGGTCACCTCACGTCCGTCACGGACGCTCTCGAGCACCGCATCCTGCTTCGCTGCGACGGGCGGGGGCTACCGGTCGAGACGACAGATGCATTGGGCGAAATCACCTCGTTCGAGCGCGATCCCTTCGGACGTCTGATCACGTACACAAATCCTCTCGGCGCGGTAACCCGCTTCGAGTGGAGCGTCGAAGGCCGACTGCTCCGCAGGACCGAGGCGGACGGAACTGCGGTGTCGTGGACGTACGACGGGGAGGGCAACTGTCTCTCCCACACGGATGCGATGGGTGCGACGTCAACGTTCGAGTACACGGACTTCGACTTGATGGTGGCCCGTACCGGCCCCTCTGGAGTGCGCCACGAATTCCGGCACAACGCCAATCTTCAACTCGTGCAGGTGACCAACCCACAAGGTATGACCTGGGACTACACATACGGCCCCGACGGCCGGCTGGCGACGGAGTCGGACTTCGACGGTCGCGTCCTTGCGTATGCCTACGACGCCGCTGGTCGCCTCGAGTCCCGGACCAACGGAGCCGGCGAGACGATCAAGTACGCGTACAACACGCTGGGCCAGGTGATCCGGAAGGATGCAGGCGGACGCGTCACAACGTTCGAGTACGACGTCTTCGATCAGCTCATTGTCGCGGCCACGCCGGAGTCACGTCTCACCCGTATCCGCGACCGCTTCGGTCGTATCACGTCGGAGACGTCGAACGGCCGCACGGTGCTGTTCCAGCACGACCGGCTCGGACGACGGGTCGGCCGCACGACGCCGAGTGGGGCCGTCAGCCAGTGGTCGTACGACGCTTCAGGGCGACGCAGTGAGCTGAGAACATCCGGGCGCACTCTGGCGTTCGAGCGTGACGCCATGGGGCAGCAGGTCGCCTGTCATGTCGGGGAGAACGTTACGCTGAGTAGTCTCCTCGATCCCGTGGGCCGCGTGGTGGTGCAGGACGTGACATCCCATGGCCGCAGCATTCAGCGAAGGGGCTACTCCTATCGAGCTGACGGCAACCTCGTCGGAATCGACGACCAGTTGTCGGGCAGCAGGCGCTTCGATGTTGACCCGGCAGGCCGCGTCACTGCGGTGCATGCCACGAATTGGTCGGAGCGTTACGCGTACGACCCAGCCGGCAACCAGACGGATGCCGCATTGCCCGACGGCTATCCCGGGTGGGAGGCCACCGGTTGCCGCGAGTACACCGGCACCCGCATCAGCAGGGCGGGGAGCGTCCGCTACCAGCACGATGACCAGGGCCGGATCGTCCTGCGTCAGAAGATACGCCTGTCCCGTAAACCCGATACATGGCGATATTCGTGGGATGCCGAAGACCGCCTGATAGCGGTGACCACGCCTGGCGGCACGGTATGGCAATACAGGTACGACGCGCTGGGCCGCCGCACGGACAAAGTACGTCTCGGCGAGGACGGGCGGACACCGGTTGAGCACATCGCCTTTACCTGGGACGGCGCGACGCTCTGCGAGCAGACGTCTCGCGCGGACTCATTGCCGAGCCCCGTAACGCTGACCTGGGATCACGACGGGGTGCGCCCCTTGGCCCAGGCGGAGCGCATCAGTTCGGACACCGATGCCCAGAGCGTGTTCGATGAGCGGTTCTTCGCGATCGTCACTGATCTCATCGGAACCCCGACCGAACTCGTCGACGAGGACGGGCAGATCGCCTGGCGCACCCGCAGCACGCTGTGGGGGACCCTCACATGGGCGGCGGAGAGCTCCGCCTATACCCCGCTGCGGTTCCCCGGCCAGTACTTCGATCCGGAAAGCGGCCTCCATTACAACCTCCGGCGCTTCTATGATCCGGAGATCGCTCGCTACACGTCGATGGACCCGCTCGGACTGAGTCCGGCTCCCAATCCCTCGGCTTACGTGCACAACCCCCACCTGTGGTCCGATCCGCTCGGCCTCAACCCGTGCCCGCCGGTCACCCTCGCCGATGCCAAGGCCAAAGCGCTGCGCGACGCCGGCGTCCCCGAAGGAGCGGAGCCTTTCGATTCGACGGACCATGCCATGGCAACCAAGCCCGACTGGCAAGGCGGCGGCGCCCAATTGGATGAAACCGGAAGGCCGATCTTCTACAGAGAAGAATGGTACGAAACGGCCGATGGTGACATCATCCTGTTCCAGGACCATCATTTCGGCCACCAGAAACCGGGCGAACCCGGTTACCAGGGTCCGCATGTGCATGTTCGTCCCTACGAGAACACAAGGAACGGACAGATCCCCGGCTGCGAGGAGCATTATTACTATGACCCTGAACTGGGCTGAGCTGATTCAGAACCCGAAGGAGCTCAACGCCCTTTACCCAGCTCCGCCGCCGCTTCATGCCGTCACTCTCCGCTCCGTACATCTGAATCGCTACGGGCCTGCGGTGACGCTGCGCATTGACCTGCCGGAGTTCCCGCAGGAGCCTCCCACCGAGTGGAGAGAAGCTGGATTCGACAGATTCCAGTGCCAGCTGCGCTTCATTGCACTGGAGGATTTCGGGATGGAAGGGTGGCGGCCGCCCGTCACAGCAGATCTACGGTTCGACAGATGCGGAGCGAACCGTATCCGTGTGGCAGCCGAGTCACCTGGTCTCCGGCTGGCCTTCGATGCCGCCGATGCTGTGGTCATCGGCCATATGAGTGCCTTCGCAGCGGGCCGGGCGGGAACCGATGACGGGCCTCACCGGTTCGTCGGGAAACTTGATTCCCGTAAATTCAGCAGTCTCCCGAGCCTTGATGAGAAGACGTTTTATGAACGCATTTGAATGGACCGACCTGCTCGAAGAGCCGTGGAACACGCGTGAGACGCTCAGCGCGCCACCCGAACTCGGTAATTGCAGGCTCGACTCGTGCCACATCGACGAGCGGGACACGAGCGTCACGCTGGGATTCGACACCCGGCGCGTTCCTGGCAGCTCGATCCCCGGTTACGACGCGTCACAGACGAACGCTCTGGAGTTCTTCGTCACCTTCACCTCGGTCACCGGCCTCCGTATCAGCGGCTGGGGAGGCGCTGCCGGTGGATCGGTGAGGATGTTCCGCTCGGAGAGCGGCGGCATCGAGGTGACCGTCGACGCTTCCGCGGGGCAGATCTCCTTCCAGGCCCGCTCCGCACTGCTCTCCCGCGCCCGGGCCTACCTCGCCTCGGGCGCCGAGTAGCAACGGCCTGCCTGGCCGGGCCGGTCGCCGACCGCACGTGTGCCACGACCGGCACGGCGGTCACGACAGGTCCAGCCCTGCCAGCTCCTTCCGCGAGGTCACGCCCAGCTTCGGGTATGCCTTGTACAGGTGGTACTCCACCGTCCGTCGGCTCAGGAACAGTTGTGCCGCGATCTCGCGGCTCGACGTGCCCGCGGCCGCCAGGCGGGCCACCTGGAGCTCCTGGTGGGTGAGGGACGCCGCGGGGGAGGCCGGGGCCGTGGGCGGTGCGGCGGGGCTCGCGCCGGTGGCGCGGAGTTCGGCGTGGGCCCGCTCCGCCCACGGGGTGGCGCCGAGGCGTTCGAACGTCGCTGCCGCCGCACGCAGTTGCGTGCGGGCCCGGGTGGTGCGGCGCGCCCTGCGGAGGGCCTCGCCGTGGAGCAGTTCGGTGCGGGCCAGTTCGAAGGGCCGCCGGCCGGACAGCGGGCCCCGGGCCTCCCGGTAGGTGTCGATCGCGCGCTCGTAGCCGGTCAGGTCGTTGGAGCGCATCGCCTCGACGCGCAGTGCCGTCGCCCGCGCCCAGGGCAGGCCGCTCGCCTCGGCCCACGCGGTGAACCGCCGAGCAGCGCGGTACGCCCGGGCGGGCTCCCCGAGCCGCACGGCCGCCTCGGCCGCGTCCGCGCAGGCCAGGACGGACGCGATGGAGTGCCAGGCCCCGCCCCGTTCCGTCTCGTCGGTGCGGCGCAGTACGTCCTCGTACCGGCCGAGCCCCAGGTCCAACAGGATCAGGGCGGCGGTGCCGTGGCTGCCGTCGATCGTCGGCCCCGTCCGTATCAGCGAGCGCACGCGCGTCTCGTCGCCCTCGATGGCGGCGATCCGGGCGGCGACATGGTCGAGCTGCACCCGGCGTTTGCGCAGTCCCGTGTCGCGGGCGAGTGCCGTCGCCTCCGCCACGGTGACCAGCGCGTCACGGTGCTCTCCGGCGAAGACCTGAATGCGGCCGAGCACGCTCAGCAGGAAGGGCAGCGGCCCGAGGACACCCTGTTGCCGGCAGTGCCTGATGCCGGCGTCCACCACCCGTCGGAGCCGCGCGTCGTCGCCCAGCAGCAGACCGACGGTGACCGCCTGGGTACGGGCGTGATGCCCGGACGCGCCCCCGTCCGCCCCTGCCCGGTCGGCCTCGTCCACCTCCGCGAGGAGCCCGGCGAGGAGCGGCAGCCCCTCCGCGAAGTCGCCTGCCGCCACCCGGGCCAGGCCCCGTACCGCCAGGTCGCCGGGGCTCTCGCCCTCCTGCACCTCCGGTCGCGCCGCGCAGTCCCGCAGGGCGTTCAGGTCGCCGCTGTGCCAGGCGTAGAACGCGGCGGTGCGGACCATGTCCGCGCCGCGTGCGGGAGAGTCCGCGGAATGGCCGACGAGCAGCCGCACCGCGTCTGCGACGGCGTCCTGCTCGAACAGGGACAGGGCTCGGATGTACGCCAGTTCGGCCAGCGCGGCCGGATCCTCGGTTCCCGCGGCGGCCTCTTGCGCCAGTTCGCCCGACCGCGCGGCGAGGCCGGCCTGTCCGGCGGACCGGGCGGCCGCGGTGAGTCGCGCGGTCCGGTCCGCGGGGTCCGGGGACATCCGGGCCGCCTGGTGGTAGACGTTCGCCGCCGAAGCGTGGCCGCCCCGGGCGCGGGCCCGTTCCGCGAGCGCTTCGAGCCCGGCGGCGGCGTCCTCGTCCGGGCCGATGGTGGCGGCCGCCCGGTGCAGAGCGCCGCCGTCGGGTGTGTCCGCGGTGTCGGCCAGTGCCCGGTGGACCGCGATCCTGCGGGCGAGCGGGGCGCTCCCGTACGCGGCGGCCCGGATCAGCGGATGCCGGAACGCGACCTGGTCACCGGTGACTTCGACGAGCCGCTCCGCCTCCGCCGTGGCGAGGTCCTCCGGGCCGGCGCCGAGCAGCGCCGCGGCCTTCATCAGGTGCGCGACGTCGGCCCGTGACTCGGCGGCGGCGACGAGCAGCATCAGCCGGGCACGGTCCGGCAGGGCCGAGACACGGGAGCGGAAGGACGCGAGCACCCTGCCGGTGGCCGTCAGCGGCGCGGCCGGTCCCGGCTCCGGCCCGTACGAGGCCGCGAACTCGGTGAGCGCCAGCGGGTTTCCGCCGGATTCACGGATGATCCTCTCCCGTCGTACGGGCGTCACATCGAGCTCGCCGAGGAGCCGGCCGGCTTCCTCCCTGCCGAGCCGGGCGGGCCGCAGCTCCACGAGCCCGGGAGCGGCGAAGCCCTCGTCGCGGGCGGCGAACACCATCGCGACGCCCTCGGCGGTCAGCCGTCGCGCCGCGAACAGGAGCGCGTGGGCGGACGGCGCGTCCATCCAGTGGGCGTCGTCCAGCAGACAGAGCACCGGGCCGCTCTCGGCCACCTCGGCGAGCAGCGACAGCACCGCGAGCCCCGTCAGGAAGCGGTCCCGGCCCGCCGGCCCGCCCGCGCCCAGGGCGGCGCCGAGGGCCTCCGCCTGCGGTGCGGGGAGCGCCTCCATGTGGCGGGCGACCGGTCGCAGGAGCTGGAGCAACGACGCGAAGGCCAGATCGGCCTCCGGTTCCACGCCGGTTGCCCGCAGCACGGTCAGGTCCGCCGCCGAGTGCGCGAGGTGCGACAGCAGCGCGCTCTTGCCGATACCCGCCTCTCCCCGCAGGAGCACGGCACCACTGCCGCCCGCCCGCGCGTCCGCCACGAGCCCGTCCAGGGCCGCCAGTTCTGCATCCCGCCCGTAGAGCACCACGATCCCCGCCCCCGCCTCACGTACGTACCTACTGAAGCTCTACGGATTCGCCCCGACGCGTGCCCGCCTAGCTTCACCACCATGGTCATGGCAGACAGGATCTTCGCATTCCTGGCGGCGGGCGGGCGGTTGCTCCCACCGCCGGTGCCCGGGCGCCCGCAAGCGGCGGGCGGTCCCGCCCGGACGGCGGGTGGACGGCCTCGGGTGTCGGAGCCTCGGTCACGGCCCGGCTGGGCCCGCGGGCCGCGGGGGAGCGCCAAGGCGTCATCGGCATGGGCCGGCCGCTCGCCGAGCCGGCGGACCTGTCATGGCGGCGGGCGTCGTCGCGCTCGGCCCGGCCGGCGCCTGCTTCCTGCTCCTGACCGTGCACGCGGTTCGCCGTGCGGTCGCCGCGGCGACGGGCGGTCAGGCCCGTACCCGAGGGAGCGCTCGGACGGCGGCCCGCGCCTGAAGCAGTTCGACCGCACGAACACCGGAAACAAACAGAGAGAAGGAATCCGATGACCGCATTCAACCGTCCGACCGGGACCGGCCGCGTCCACGAGCCGCTCACCCGCGACAACACCGCGCTCCTGCTGGTCGACCACCAGGTGGGCCTGTTCACCGGGGTCCGGGACATCACCGTGCAGGACCTCAAACACAATGTGGCCGGCCTGGCGAAGGCCGCCGGTCTGCTGGGTCTGCCGATCGTCACCACGACGACCGCGGCGTCGAGCATGTGGGGCCCGCTGGTCCCGGAACTGACGGCCGCGCTGCCGGCCGGGCACAAGGTCGTCGACCGCAGCAGCGTGAACGCCTGGGACGACGGCCGTGTCCGCGAGGCGATCGAGGCCACCGGCCGGACCAAGCTCGTCGTCGCGGGCGTCTCCCTGGAGGTCTGCGCCACCTTCCCGGCGCTCTCCGCGACCGCCGCCGGCTACGACAGCTACGTCGCCGTCGACGCCTGCGGCACCTTCTGGGCCACCAAGCGCGAGACCGGAATGCTCCGGCTGCAACAGGCGGGCGTGGTCGTCAGCGACTACTCGGCACTGATGGTCGAGATCCTCGCCGACAACGCGGACCCGATCGCCGGCGAGGTCTACGGCGCCCTCGACATGCCGTTCGCCACCCTCGTCGGACAGCTGGCGGCGGCACTCGGCCCGGGCCGCGACTGACCGGCGGCGTCGGCGGCCCCGGTCCACGAG
>NZ_JBSGZJ010000173.1:0-13742 GCF_053610925.1 Streptomyces sp. NPDC054847
GGGCGGAGCGGGCCTCAAGGTCGTCAGGGCGCCGCCACGGCGGTGCTCAGCGGCCGATCTCCTTGCGGGAGACGCGCCGCAGTCTGCGGCGCTGGCTCGGGTCCAGCATCAGGTACGCCACCGCCGGCACGCCGAGCACCACCAGCAGCGACAGCCAGAATCCGAGCAGCGGCATCAGGAGCAGGCCTACGGCCACTCCCCCGATCACGATCTTCGTACGTGTCGACATTTCGACGCCTCCTCCGCGGCTGTGGCCGCTCCTGCTGTGAGAACGTGCGCACTCGCCCCACGGTTCCACTATGCGGTCCCGCGCGGCTTTTCCACTATGCGGTCCGCCGCAGCGGCTCGCCGACCTCGTGGAGGTGGGTGAGGGCCTGGCGGTAGGACTCGACGAGCCCGGTCTCCGTGAACGGGATGCCCAGCGCCCGGCAGTGCGCGCGCACCAGCGGCTGGGCGAGCCTCAGGTGGGGGCGGGGCATGCTCGGGAAGAGGTGGTGCTCGATCTGGTAGTTGAGGCCGCCGAGGAACCAGTCCGTGACGCGGCCGCCGCGGATGTTGCGGGAGGTGAGGACCTGCCGGCGGAGATGGCCCCAGTCCTTGCCGGTCTCCTCGTCGGGCATCTCCATCCCCTTGTGGTTCGGGGCGAAGGCCATGCCGAGGTGGAGGCCGAGGACCATCTGGTGCACGAGGGCGAACAGCACGGCCTGGCCGACGGGCATGACGGTCAGCAGCAGGGCGGCGTACCCGGCGACGTGGGCGAGGAGCAGCGCGCCTTCGAGGACACGCTCCCCGCGCTTCTGGCGGCCGCCGGCGCGGGAGAACACCGCCTGAAAACCGTAGATCTTGAGGGCGATGCCCTCGAGGGTGGTCAGCGGGAAGAACAGCCATGCCTGGTGGCGGGTGAGCCAGCCACGCAGCCCGGCGCGGCCAGCCACGTGCTTCTCGCTGAAGACCAGGACGTCGGCGGCGACGTCCGGGTCCTTGTCGACGTGGTTGGGGTTGGCGTGGTGCCGGTTGTGCTTGTCGTTCCACCACTCCTGGCTCATGCCGAGGAGCAGGTTGGCGTGCACGAGCTGGATGATCCGGTTCTTGCGGCGGTCCGCGGCGATCTGCGCGTGGCCGGCGTCGTGACCGAAGAAGGCGGCACGGGTGGAGAAGAGCGCAAGCAGCGGTGCCAGGAGCAGCACCCACCACGAGCCACCGGCCAGCACCACGCCGGTGACGACGGCGGCGAGGGCCAGCAGGTTCACGGTGATGCCACGCGCGTACCAGCCGGCGCGGCGCTCCAGCAGGCCCTGTTCCTTCACCGTGCGCAGCAGCGGTGCGAACTCGCTGCCCGCGCCGGACCGGCGGCCCGTGGGGACCTCGGCGGCGGCGGTGGGCGGGGGAAGGACGGCGGTGCCCTGGGGCATGGTGGGTCTCCGGTCTGTGGACGGCGGGTGTGCCGGACGCGCGCGAAAGAAGGTTGCTGCGCCGGATGCGGGAACTGTCCGACTGTTCCGGCCTGATAAACGTATGGACCGGGGCCCTTGGGGGCGATGGCGCCACCACCCGGGGCTCGGCGGGGGCAATCCCGCCCGTCGGGGTGGCGCTGGCTGTACCCCCGACGGTACGGCAGTCCCGTCGACGGCGTGGAGTGAGCCACATCACCGCGTGACGGCCGCCGTGAACTCGTAGCGGTGGTGTACCCTCGGCGCTTCCGTCCTGCGGTAGTCAAATTTGAGGAATGCGTCATCGTCGTGCATGTGCTCCCTTCGGCAACCTCCTCCCCCGCTGTCGACTCCTCGGTCCTTCACGCCCTCGCCGCCTGCTCGGCGATCTTCCTCCCGGGCGATCCCGCGCGCACTGGCCTCTTCGCCTTCTGGCGCTCCGACGGCAAGGAGCTGCCCGTCGACGACGCCGGGCTCGCCCCGCTCACCGTCGTCGTCCCCGGCCCCCGCACGGTCACCGTGCCGGCGCTCCTGCTGCCCGTTCCGGAGGCACTGCCCGTCCTCACCCGCGCCCGCGCCGGTGCGGACTCCTCCGGCTCCGCGGCCTTTTGGGGAGCGGCCTCGCTCCTCGCCCTCCAACTCGCCGCCCGCGGACTCCTCCTGCCCGGCCTGAGCCCCACCGGCATGGATGCCTGGCGGATGGGACCGCTCGCACCCGAGGACCTGGAGGGGATGCGTACGCTGGCCGCCTCCATGCCGCCCGCCGCACACGCCGTACCCGTGGACGGGCCGGCCGGGACGCTGCTGCTGCCCCGACCTGAGCGCCTGCTGCGCCAGTTCCTCGACGCGGTCGCGGACGGGCTGCCCCGCTCCCCCGCCGCTCCGCTCGCCGCCGGAGCAACGGCGTTCGCCGCGCCGGAGGCGCAGCATCTGCCCGGGCTGCGGGCCTGGGCGGCGGACATCGCCGCCGGACACGACGCGGGGGTACGACTTTCGCTGCGGGTCGAACTGCCGGGCCTGGAGGACGCCGGCCCGGCGGACGACGCTCCCCGGTTCCGTGCCGTCCTGCAGATCCACAGCGTCAGCGACCCGGCGCTCGTGGCCGATGCCGCCGACGTGTGGGCGGGATCCGGGTCCTCGGCAGCCGCGTTCGGGCCGCGGGCCCGGCTCGACGCCCTCCTCGCGCTGCGCCGGGCGGCCCACGCCTGGCCTTCGCTCACGCCGCTGCTGCAGGCGGCCGTGCCGGACGCCGTCGACCTCGCCGACGAGGAGGTCACCGAGCTGCTGGGGGATGCGTCACGGGCGCTCGCGGCCACCGGAGTCCAGGTGCACTGGCCCCGGCAGCTCGCCCGGCGCCTGACGGCGCGCGCCGTGATCGGCCCGCCCGACGACGGCGAGCAGGCATCGGGCCAGGAGTCGTCAGGGCTCCCCTCGTTCCTGTCGTCGGACGCCCTGCTGTCCTTCAACTGGCGCTTCGCCCTGGGTGAGAACCGGCTCACCCGCGCCGAGCTCGACCAGCTGGCCGAGGCGGGCCGGCCGGTCGTGCGGCTGCGTGACGAGTGGGTGCTGATCGACCCGGCGGAGGCACGGCGCGCCCGCGAGAGCCAGGACCGCAAGCTGTCCCCCGTGGACGCGCTCGGCGCCGTGCTGACCGGCACGGCGGAGGTCGACGGACGTACGGTCGAGGTGGAGGCGTCCGGCGCGCTCGAACGGCTCCGCGAACGGCTCGCCGAACCGGAGGGCGGGCCGCAGGAGATCGGTCAGCCGGCAGCGCTCCGTGCGTCGTTGCGCGACTACCAGCTGCGCGGCCTCAACTGGCTGCACCGGATGACGTCCCTCGGCCTCGGCGGCTGCCTCGCCGACGACATGGGACTCGGCAAGACCATCACGCTCATCGCGCTCCATCTGCACCGGCAGACGGACCCCTCGGCCACCGGTCCGACCCTCGTGGTCTGCCCGACGTCCCTGATGGGCAACTGGCAGCGGGAGATCGGCAAGTTCGCTCCCGGCACGCGCGTACGGCGCTTCCACGGCGCCGCCCGGTCCCTCGAAGGGCTCGCTGATGGGGAGTTCGTCCTCACCACGTACGGCACCATGCGCCTCGACGCGGCCCGGCTCGCGGAGGCCGACTGGGGCATGGTCGTCGCCGACGAGGCGCAGCACGTCAAGAACCCCTACTCGGCGACCGCCAGGCAGCTGCGCACCATCGGCGCCAAGGCCCGTGTGGCGCTCACCGGAACGCCGGTGGAGAACAACCTGTCCGAGCTGTGGGCGATCCTCGATTGGACCACCCCCGGCCTGCTCGGGCGGCTCGGCACCTTCCGCAGCCGTTACGCGCAGGCCGTCGAGGGCGGCGCCGACCCGGCTGCCGCCCGGCGACTGGGCGCACTGGTGAGGCCCTTCCTGCTCCGCAGGCGCAAGTCCGATCCCGGCATCGCGCCCGAGCTGCCGCCCAAGACGGAGACCGACCGCGCGGTGTCGCTGACGGCCGAACAGACCGGCCTGTACGAGGCGGTGGTGCGCGAGACGCTCGCCGCGATCTCCGAGGCCGGCGGCATGGAACGGCGTGGTCTGGTGGTCAAGCTGCTCACCGCGCTCAAACAGATCTGCAACCATCCGGCGCAGTACCTCAAGGAGGAACGGCCCAGCGTCGAAGGCCGCTCCGGCAAGCTGGAACTGCTCGACGAGCTGCTGGACACCATCCTCTCCGAGGGCGCGAGCGTGCTCGTGTTCACCCAGTACGTGCGGATGGCGCGGCTGCTCGAGGGGCATCTCGCCCGGCGGGGCGTGCGGACGCAGTTCCTGCACGGCGGCACGCCGGTACCCGAGCGGGAGGCGATGGTGAACCGCTTCCAGAACGGCGAAGTGCCCGTGTTCCTGCTGTCGTTGAAGGCGGCGGGCACCGGTCTGAACCTCACCCGGGCCGAGCATGTGGTGCATTTCGACCGCTGGTGGAACCCGGCCGTGGAGGCACAGGCGACCGACCGCGCCTACCGCATCGGGCAGGACCGGCCGGTGCAGGTGCACCGGCTGATCGCCGAGGGAACGATCGAGGACCGCATCGCGCAGATGCTGGAACGCAAAAAGGACCTGGCCGACTCGGTGCTGGGGGCCGGCGAGGCCGCCCTCACCGAACTGACCGACGCCGAGCTGGCCGACCTGGTGGAACTGCGAGGAGCGGGACGATGACCGGACCCGAGGCACTGACGCGGACCTTCGACGCCCTCCCGCCCGCGCGTGGCAGGGGCTTCGCGCAGACATGGTGGGGGCAGGCCTGGCTCAAGGCCCTTCAGGACACGGCACTTGACGGCGCGCAGCTGAAGAAGGGCCGCCGGCACGCACGGGAGGGGGCGGTCGGGGCCGTCTCGGTGCGTCCGGGCCGGATCACCGCGGTGGTCCGGGACCGCGACGGCACGGCGTACCGCAGCGACGTACTGCTCCAGGAACTCGGCGAGCAGGACTGGGAACGCTTCCTCGACGTGGCCACGGACAGCGCGGGGCACATCGCGGCGCTGCTCGACCGGGACATGCCGCCGCATCTTGTGGAGGACGCCGCCGCTGCCGGCGTGGAGCTGCTGCCGGGGATCGGTGACCTGGAGCCCGAATGCACGTGCGACGCCTGGGACCACTGTCCGCACACGGCCGCGCTCTGCTACGAGGTGGGGCGTCTGCTGGACCAGGACCCGTTCGTACTGCTGCTCATGCGCGGACGTGGGGAGCGCCGCGTGCTGGACGAACTTCAGCTGCGGAGCGTCGCCCGGGCGAACCCGCCGGCGGCGGGCCGGGCGGACGACGAGGACAAGGCGGCGGAGCCGGCCGGGGTGCGTGCCGACGAGACGTTCGCGGCCGACGGCATCCTGCCGCCGCTGCCCGCTCCGCCGGCGCTTCCCGACGGGCCCGGCCCCGCTCCGGCCCTCGATACCGGGACGGCTCCGGAGGGCGGTCCGGACGCCGCGGCGCTGGAGTTCCTCGCCGCCGACGCGGCGGCACGCGCGCACCGGATGCTGGCCCAGGCACTGGCGCCCGGCCATGCCGGGCAGCCTCCGGAGCCCGTCCTGACGCGGGGCGAGGACGCGGTGCGGATGGCCGCGTCGGTCCCCGGACCGGTGATCGCCGCCCGGCTGGCCGCCGGCACGGAACGCACCCGCGGTGATCTCGACCTCGCGGCACGGGCGTGGCGGTACGGCGGGGCCGCCGGACTCGCGGTGCTCGAGGAGGACTTCGCACCGGACGAGGAGCAGCAGACGCGTGCGGCGACGGCATTGGCGGCGGCCTGGGCGGCGGAGCCGGACCGCCCTCGGCTGCGCCCCTCGGGCCCCGCGCGGTGGACGGTCGTCGGAACCGGCGAGCAGCTGCGCCTGGGCCGCGACGGGAACTGGTGGCCCTTCCGCAAGGAGCGGGGCGCCTGGGCGCCGGCCGGACCCGGGTCGCCCGACCCGGCGCAGGCCCTCGCGGGCGCGTCGCGCGAGGCCGACTGACACACCGTCGGGTACGGGCTCCGGGATTGCGTGGGCGTCCCGGGCCCGTACGCGACCGGCCCGAAAACGGTCCGTGCGCACTGCCCTCGCCGCAGCCGCGCGAACGGCCGGGGGCCGCCCCGGCCAATCACCAACTCCGTTGTGGCTACGGGCAGTTGCGGCAGTCGCGTTCTTCCGCCGTTCACCCGGTCGCCGGTACCGTGGTGCCCAAGGCTCTCATCGGCCTTGTCCTGCCGTGTCCCCGCACACCCCCACCAGGAGAAGGCCCATGGACCGCAGATCTCTGCTTCGGGGCGCCGCCGCGACGGCCGCCGCCCACGCCCTGCTGCCCGCGCCCCGCGCGCAGGCGGGCACCACCGCGGTGACGGACTACCCGTCAGCCGAGTGGCGGCCGGCCTCGTCCGCCAACTACACGGCCTCCAGCAGGCCCACGGCCTACCCGGTGCGGTACGTCGTCGTCCATGTCACCCAGGAGACCTACGAGGACGCGCTCGCCATCTTCCGTGACCCGGCGAGGCGGGTGTCCGCGCACTATGTGGTGCGTTCCTCCGACGGACACATCGCGCAGTGCGTGCGGGAGCGTGACGTCGCCTGGCACGCGGGCAACTGGAACTACAACACGTGGAGCATCGGCATCGAGCACGAGGGCTGGGTCGACCGGCCCGCGTACTTCACCCATGCCCTCTACGAGCGGTCCGCGGCGCTCACCGCGTCGGTCTGCGACCGATACGGCATCCCCAAGGACCGGGCGCACATCATCGCCCACTCCGAGGTGCCCGGCGCCACCCACACCGACCCGGGCCCCCACTGGGACTGGGTCCGCTACATCCGCCTCGTCAACCTTTCCTGATCCGGCGGCGGTCCTCGCGGATCAGCGGTCCCGGTCCGGCGGCTCGACGACGAAGACCGGGATCTCCCGTTCGGTCTTCTGCTGGTAGCCCTCGTAGTCGGGGAACGCCTCCACGGCGCGCGCCCACCACACGGCCTTCTCCGCGCCGGTCACCTCACGCGCCGTCATGTCCCTGCGCACCGGGCCGTCCTGGAGCTCGACCTGCGGATGGGCCTTCACGTTGTAGTACCAGACCGGGTGCTTGGGCGATCCGCCCAGGGAGGCGACCAGGGCGTACGCGCCCGCGTGTTCGACCCTCATCAGCGGCGTCTTGCGGATCTTTCCGCTTCTGGCGCCGCGCGTGGTGAGGATGACGACCGGCATCCCGCGCAGCGTGGTGCCGCTCGTACCGCCGGACTTCTCGTACTCCTCGACCTGATCGCGGACCCATTGTTCGGGGCTCGGCTCGTACTCACCCTCGAGTGGCATTGCGTTCTTCCCATCGCCTAGTGCTCTGCCGTCGGTTCGGCACCGGTTCGCCGTGCGGATGCCCGGCCTGCGGGCTGCTTACTCAGGGACGCAGGCTCCCGACGACGTTGGCCGTGGCCGCGATGCCCTCCTGGATGGTCGGCGCCATGCTGGTGCCCGCCAGGAAGAAGCCGAGCAGCGCGCAGACGACCGCGTGGCTCATCTTCAGCCCTCCGCTCCGCAGAAAAATCACTGCGAGCACCAGCAGGAGCAGCACCACCGAGATCGAAATGGCCATCGCCAACCTCCTTCGCCGCGCCGGAATTGCGGCATTCGGCGGCCAGTCTGGCGCAGCGGAGGTCCCGTACGGCCGACTGGCGTGTCCGCCGTACGGGTGCATCTCGGAGATCGGGCGGAAAGGTGGTCACCCGCGGTCGTGAACGCGCAGGAAGCGCTCCAGACCGGCCAGGTCGTCGGTGTTGATGTGGTCGGCGCCGGCGGCGAGCAGTTCGTGCCAGACGGCGTCGCGGGCCGGCCCCTCGAAGTCGGGCGTGGCCCAGAATCGGACCCGCTGGGAGCGCCGGTGGGCCGTGGTGACGAGAGTGTGCAGCTTCTCGCGTTCCGCCGCCGGGAATTCACCGGTGCCGAGCCAGCTGAAGCTGTGCGTCCAGTTGCTGGAGATGAGCGGGATGAAGGAGGCCGGAGCGGGATCGGCCGCGGCGAGGTCGTCGAGGCGGCCGTCGTAGAAGGCGTACCGCACCCGCTGCGCCTCCATCGGCGCGCGGGCCGCGCGGTCCCCGGAGATGACCGGGGTGACCGCGCCGAGGCGTACGTGCCCGTGGGCGCAGCTGCTCAGCATGCCCCGGTACTGGCGCAGTTGGCGGTCGAGCTCCAGGTAGGCCGCGACGCCGTCCGTCTTGATGTCGATCAGCAGTTGGACGGGGCGGCGACGGCCCCGGTACACGCTGCCGTGGTTGGCGCGCACCCGGGCGAGCAGTGGATCGAGGTAGAGCGAGCGCAGGGTGCGGGCGGGGTCGAGTTCGGCCGGTTCGTGGGCGACGAGCAGCTCGCCGTCGACGAGGAAGATGTCGGCCTCGACGCTGGTGAAGCCGTGCGACAGCGCGTCGTGCAGGGGGTGTTCGTGCAGATAGTCGTTGTGCGCGTGGGCCCTGCGCAGCGGCGCCGGCCCGTCCGGTGCGCCGCTACGTGCCGCGGCGCGGGCCTGGGACGGCACCGCGACGGCACCGGCGAGTGCGGCGGCGAGGGTGGTGACGGCTGTGCGACGAGTGGTCGGCACGGATGACCTCCGGGCTCTGCGGGTCGGGAGGGACACCGGTGAGTATCCGTCGGGCCGGCCTCAATGGGCAGGGTGGCACCAAGAGTTCGGCCATCCGTCATGTGGCGCGTCGGCCCGCCGTCCGGGGCCGGCCCTGCCCGGGAACAAGGTCGTACGCCGCTCAGGGCTCACGCTTGCGCGATGCGGGACCACTCGACCGTGCGGTCGCACCAGCGGTCGAGCAGGACGCGGTCGTGGCCCACCGCGAGCAGGCCCGCCCCGTGTTCGCGGCGGTAGTCCTCGACCACGTTCACCAGCGCGGCGGTCGTCGACGCGTCGAGCATGGCCGTCATCTCGTCGCAGACCAGCCAGCGCGGCCGCAGCACCAGCGCCCTGGCCAGGCAGGCGCGTTGGAGCTGACCGTCGCTCACCTCGTGCGGCCGCCGGTCGAGGAGTTCGCCGGTGAGACCGACGGTCTCCGCGGTCTCCAGCGCGCGGGCGGCGGCGTCGGCCCGGCTTCGGCCCGCGGCCCGCAAGGGCTCCGCGATCACCTCGCGGAGCCGCAGCCTTGGGTCCGCCGAGAGCCGGGGCTGCTGGAAGACGACACCGACGGCGGTGCGCAGGGTGCGCGGGGCCGCGTGGCGCCATCCGTTCACGGATTCGCCGTCGATGACGACCCGGCCGGCGGCCGGCCGGTGCAGAAGGGCTGCGACCTTCGCGAGGGTTGACTTGCCGCAGCCGCTGGGGCCGAGCAGGCCGACCGCCTCGCCGGGGGCGAGGGTCAGTGAGGCGCCGCGTACGACCGGCTCGCGGCGGTCGTACCCGGCGATGACGTCCCGCAGTTCAAACATGCCGGTCCTCCGCATGGTGGCAGGCGACGCCGCCGTCGAACCGGGGCAGGACCGTGCAGGCGTCGTCGGCCCGGGCGCACCGGGGGGCGAACGCGCAGCCGGCCGGCAGGTCGCCCAGCTCGGGGGGCAGGCCGGGGATGGGGGCGAACTCCCGTTCCGGCAGGGCGTTCAGCAGACCGCGCGCGTACGGGTGGCGCGGTCCGGGGCCGCCGAAGAAGGTCTCGGCGGACGTG
Organism: Streptomyces sp. NPDC054847; assembly: GCF_053610925.1. Taxonomy (NCBI): domain Bacteria; kingdom Bacillati; phylum Actinomycetota; class Actinomycetes; order Kitasatosporales; family Streptomycetaceae; genus Streptomyces; species Streptomyces sp. NPDC054847. Next base: position 9,566 of record NZ_JBSGZJ010000173.1, read on the forward strand.
ATTTCGACGATGCGGCCGGCGTACATGACGGCGACCCGGTCGGCCGTCCGGGCGGCTGCCGCGAGATCGTGGGTGATCAGTAGGAGTGCGCGCCCTTCGTCGGCGTGCCGGCGCAGTTCGTCGGCCGTGTGGTCGACGAGTTCCCGGTCCAGGCCGGTCGTCGGCTCGTCGGCGAGCAGCAGCGGCGCGTCGCCGACGAGCGCGATCGCGGTGGCCGCGCGCTGTGCCAGTCCTCCGGAGAGCTCGTGCGGGTACCGGTCGAGGTGGCCGGCGGGGAACGCGGCCCGTGCCGCTGCCGTGAGGACGGCTTCGCGGGCCTCGGCGCCGCGCAGCCCGGTCAGCGCGCGCACGGTCTCGGTGAGTTGCGCGCCGACGGTCCGCACGGCGGTGAGATGCGCGGCGGGACTCTGGGGGACGAGACCGATCCGGCGTCCCCGCACGGTGCGTGCGAGGGTGCGTTCGCCGGCGCCGAGCAGTTCCACACCGTCGATGACGGCGGACCCGGCGGTCCGGGCGTTCGCGGGAAGCAGGCCGAGGAGGGCGGAGGCGAGGACGGACTTGCCGCAGCCGCTCTCTCCGACGAGTGCGAGGCACTCTCCGGCCGCGAGGTCGAACGTCACGTCGTTGACGGCTGCCACATGCCGCCCGTCGCGCATCTTGAAGCGCACGGACAGGCCGCGCACGGCAAGCACGCGCCGCGCCGCGGAGGAGACGGAGGAGACGGAGGAGACGGCCGGGGTCTCGGGCCCAACGGCCGGCGACGGGTCGGTGGACGGCACGGTCACAGCATCAGCTCCGATCGGCGGCGGGGGTTGAGCCGTTCGCGCCAGGCACCGGCCAGCCCGGCCACGGCGAGCGTGGGAACGATCAGGAACAGGCCGGGGAACAGCGTCGGCCACCAGTCGCCGGCGAGCAGCGAACCGCGGGCGGACTGCACCAGGTTGCCGAGGCTCGCCTGGTGGGTCGGCAACCCGAGGCCGAGGAACGACAGCGCCGATTCGTGCCACATCGCGTGCGGCACCATCAGCACGGCCGCGAGTCCGGCCTGCGGCAGCACCCCTGGCAGCAGATGGCGTGCGGCGACCCGCCACCGGGTCGCGCCGCCGCTGATCGCCGCGTCGATGTACGGGCGTGCGCGCAGCGACAGCACTTCGGAGCGGACGATGCGGGCGGTGGAGAGCCAGTGCGTCAGGGCGACGGACACGATCACCGGCCCGACTCCCGGACGGAACATGGCCACGACGAAGATGCCGAGCAGCAGGTGCGGTACCGAGGAGAAGGTGTCCACCAGCCGCATCAGGGCCCGGTCGGTCCAGCCCCCGAACACCGCGGCGGCCGCGCCGACCACGGTGCCGATGACGGTGGCGACAAGGGCCGCGACCAGCCCCACGAGCAGCGAGACCCTCAGTCCGTAGACGCAGCGCAGCAGCAGGTCGCGGCCGACGTCGTCGGTGCCGAAGGGGTGGGCGAGGGACGGCGGCCGGAGCTTCATCGACAGGTCGACGGCCTGCTGGTCGAGCTGCACGAGCGGCGGGACGAGCAGGACCGCCAGCGCGACGGCCACCACGACCACGGTGGACACGGCGACGCGTACTGTGCGCGTGGAGCGGCGGGTGCGGCCCTGGGACTTCCAGGCGAGGTCAGCCATGGAAGCCCACCCTCGGGTCGGCCAGTCCGTACAGCAGGTCGGACAGGAGGTTGCCGAGCAGGACGGCCGCCGTCGCGAGCACGGTGAGCGCGGCGAGCAGCGGGAAGTCCACGGAAGTGGCGGCCTGCACGGTCGCGGCGGCGATGCCCGGCCAACTGAAGACGGTCTCCACGAGCAGGGCTCCGGTGATGAGTTCGGGTACGCGGGAACCGATGAGGGTGAGCATGGGCAGTATGCCGGAGCGCAGCGCGTGGCCGAGGAGCACGGTGCTCTCGGCGAGGCCGCGTGCGCGGGCGCCGCGCACCGGGTCCTCGTCGAGGGCGTCGCCGACGCCTTGGCGCACGTAGAGGAAGAACCACGGCAGTTGGCTGACGCCGAGGACCGCGGCGGGCAGCACCAGGTGCGTGGCGACCTGTCCGGCGGTCACGGTGTCACTGGCGGTATCGGTGAGCCCGCCGGCCGGCAGGACGCCGAGTTCGAGCGCGAAGAACCAGATCGCGAGGAGGCCGAGCCAGAACGCGGGTGCGGCCTCGAGGGTGTACGCGAGTGAGCTGACGCACCGGTCGAGCAGTCCGCCGCGGCGACGGGCGGCGAGCACGCCGAGGGCGGTGCCGAGCACGATGGCCAGCCCGAAGGCGGTGAGGGCGAGCAGCGCGGACCAGCCGATCCGCTCCGCGATCACGTCGGCGACCGGCTGCCGCATCACGCTGGACTCGCCGAGGTCACCCGTCAGCGCGGAGGTCAGCCAGTCCCACCAGCGGGTGACGAGCGGCTGGTCCACGCCGAGGTTGGCGCGGATCTGGTCGAGGTTCTCCTGCGAGGCGGTGAGGCCGGCGCTGCCGGTGTAGGCCTTGACGGGGTCGAAGGGCGAGGCGGCGGCCACGGCGAATACGGCGAAGGTCACTGTCAGCAGGACCGGGACGGCGAGCAACGCCCGCCGTCCCGCCATCCGCGCCATCGCCGCGGCGGGGAGGGCGCGTTTCACTTCTTCGGTGTCCAGTCCTCGACATTCCACCACGGGCCGGAGGCCAGGCCGTGGTCGTGCGGTTCTGTCTGGGTGGTGAGGCCGTCCCAGGCGTCGTTCACGACGTACAGGTGGTCGATGTGGGTGAGGAAGGTGTATCCGGGGTTCTTGACCAGTTCGCGCTGGACGGTGTCGTACGCGGCCTGGCGGGCGGCCTTCTCGTCGGTGCGGCGGCCGGTGTCGAGTGCCTTGTCGACGGCCGGGTTGTCGTACCCGGCCATGTTGTTGAAGCCGTCGCCGGCGAGGGCGGAGTTGAGCAGCAGGTACTGGTCGAAGTCGGGGTCACCCGGCGCGCCGCCGCCGGCGAGCACGGCGTCGTGTTCCATCCGCGGTTCGATGACTTCCCAGGTGCCGGCCTTGGTGGTGATGTCGATGCCGGCCTTCTTGGCGTCGGAGGCGTACGCGAGGGCGTGGTCCTGGCGGAGTTTGTCGCCGGTGAGGTACCAGAGCGGGAACGCGGCGCGGACGCCGTTCTTGACGCGGATGCCGTCCTTGCCGGGCTTCCAGCCGGCCTCGTCGAGAATCTTCTTGGCGCCTGCCAGGTCGTGGCGGCGCTCCGTCCCCTCGGCGAACCACTCGTTGCCGGTGGGGACGGGGCCGTAGGCGGGTTTTCCGGCACCGTCGAGGATGCTGTCCACCATGGCCTGCCGATCGACGGCGATGTCGAGCGCCCGTCGCACCGCGGTGTCGCCCGCGACCTTGTTGTGGGTGGGGAGCGTGACGGTCCGGTAGTCGTACGTGGTGGCGCGGTGCGTCTTCCTGCCCTGCTCGCCCTCGAACCCCTTGGCGAGGTTGGGCGGCAGGATGGCGCCGTCGAGGTCACCGGCGCGCAGCCGGGTGGCGCGGACGTCGTCGTCCTTGATGATCGCCATGGTGAACTTCTTCACCGCGGGCGCGCCGCCCCAGTAGTCCGGGTTGGCCTTGAAGGTGATCTTCTCGCCCTTGGACCAGCCGGTGAGGATGTACGGGCCGGTCCCGATCGGCTTGGTGGTGAACGGGCCGGTGTTGACGTCCTGCCGGCCCGCGATGTGCTCCGGGGCGATGGGCAGTACGGTGCGCTGCGCGAAGGGCGCGTAGGGGTACTTGAGTGTGAAGACGACGGTGTCGTCGCCTTCGGCCCTGACGTCCTTGACCGCGTCGAGCTCGGTCCTGGAGGCGTTGTTGGTCTTCTCGTCCAGGACGGTGCGGTAGGTGAAGACGACGTCCTTGGCGCTGAAGGGTGTGCCGTCGCTGAACTTCACGCCCTTGCGGAGCTTGTACGTGTAGGTGAGGCGGTCGGGGCTGACCTCGGGCAGCTCGGCGGCGAGGGCGGGCCGGAGCCTCATGTCCTTGTCGTGGGTGAGCAGCCCGTCGAAGATCTTGGAATTGCCGTCCTTGCCGTAGCCGAGCAGCGGGCTGAGGCTGTCCGGTTCGTAGGCGATGCCGACGACCGCCGAGTCCTTCGCGCCCGACCCCGCGGCGCCGCCGCCCGGGTTCGAGCAGGCCGCCGCGCCGAAGGTCAGCGC
>NZ_JBSGZJ010000174.1:0-13576 GCF_053610925.1 Streptomyces sp. NPDC054847
GCACCTCGGTGCCGGGCCCTTCCCATGTGTGGAGCAGCAGGTCAGCGGCGGTGCTGCGAGTCCGCCACCGTCACCTCGACACGCTGGAACTCCTTGAGCTCGCTGTAGCCCGTCGTGGCCATCGCCCTGCGCAGCGCGCCGAAGAAGTTCATCGAACCGTCGGGGGTGTGCGAGGGACCGGTGAGGACCTCCTCGGTGGTGCCCACGATGCCGAGGTCCACCAGCTTGCCGCGCGGCACGTCCTCGTGGACGGCCTCCATGCCCCAGTGACGGCCCTTGCCCGGCGCGTCGGTCGCGCGGGCCAGCGGGGAGCCGATCATCACGGCGTCGGCACCGCAGGCGATCGCCTTCGGCAGGTCGCCGGACCAGCCGACGCCGCCGTCCGCGATGACGTGGACGTACCGGCCGCCCGACTCGTCCATGTAGTCACGGCGGGCCGCGGCGACGTCCGCGACGGCGGTCGCCATCGGCACCTGGATGCCCAGCACGTTACGGGTGGTGTGCGCGGCGCCGCCGCCGAAGCCGACGAGGACGCCCGCCGCGCCGGTACGCATGAGGTGCAGCGCGGCCGTGTACGTGGCGCAGCCGCCGACGATGACCGGCACGTCGAGCTCGTAGATGAACTGCTTGAGGTTCAGCGGCTCAGCGGCGCCGGAGACGTGCTCGGCGGAGACCGTCGTCCCGCGGATGACGAAGATGTCGACGCCCGCGTCCACCACGGCCTTCGAGAACTGCGCGGTCCGCTGGGGGGAGAGCGCGGCGGCGGTCACGACCCCGGAGTCGCGCACCTCCTTGATGCGCTGGCCGATCAGCTCCTCCCTGATGGGGGCGGAGTAGATCTCCTGGAGCCGGCGGGTGGCGCCGGCCTCGTCCATCTCGGCGATCTCGTCGAGCAGCGGCTGCGGGTCGTCGTAGCGGGTCCACAGGCCCTCGAGGTTCAGAACACCCAGGCCGCCCATCTCGCCGATGCGGATGGCGGTCTGCGGGGAGACCACGGAGTCCATCGGAGCGGCAAGGAAGGGCAGGTCGAAGCGGTAGGCGTCGATCTGCCAGGCGATCGAGACCTCCTTCGGGTCCCGCGTGCGCCGGCTCGGAACGACGGCGATGTCATCGAACGCGTACGCCCGGCGGCCGCGCTTGCCGCGCCCGATCTCGATCTCAGTCACGTGTGTGGCCTTTCCTTCTGCATCTGCGCCTGGGCCCTACCAGTATCCCCGACGCACACATGAAGAGCGGCCCCGGCAACCCCCGGGACCGCCCTCTGTCATGTGCGGGACTACTTCCTGCTGTAGTTCGGCGCCTCGACCGTCATCTGGATGTCGTGCGGGTGGCTCTCCTTGAGCCCCGCCGAGGTGATCCGCACGAACCGGCCCTTGGTCTCCATCTCGTCGACGGAGGCCGCTCCGACGTAGCCCATGGTCTGACGCAGACCACCGACCAGCTGGTGCAGCACGGCCGCGAGCGGACCGCGGTAGGGCACCTGGCCCTCGATGCCCTCGGGGACGAGCTTGTCGTCGGAGGCCACCTCTGCCTGGAAGTAGCGGTCCTTGGAGTACGACCGGCCCTGACCGCGGGACTGCATCGCCCCGAGCGAGCCCATGCCCCGGTACGACTTGAACTGCTTGCCGTTGATGAAGAGCAGCTCACCGGGAGACTCCTCGCAGCCCGCGAGAAGGCTGCCCAGCATCACCGTGTCGGCACCTGCGGCGAGCGCCTTGCCGATGTCTCCCGAATACTGCAGGCCGCCGTCGCCGATCACCGGGACGCCCGCGGCGCGGCAGGCCAGCGCCGCCTCGTAGATCGCGGTGACCTGCGGGACGCCGATGCCGGCGACCACGCGGGTGGTGCAGATGGAACCGGGTCCGACGCCGACCTTGACGCCGTCCACACCCGCGTCGATCAGGGCCTGGGCGCCGTCGCGCGTCGCCACGTTGCCGCCGATGACGTCGACGCCGACGCTCGACTTGATCTTCGCCATCCAGTTGAGGGCGTTGCTGTTGTGTCCGTGCGAGGTGTCGACGATCAGGAAGTCGACGCCCGCACCGGCCAGCGCCTGCGCCCGCTCCAGCGCCTCCGGGCTCGCACCGACGGCCGCGCCGACGAGCAGACGGCCCTCGGCGTCCTTCGCGGCGTTCGGGTACTGCTCGGCCTTGACGAAGTCCTTGACCGTGATGAGGCCCTTGAGGATGCCGGCGTCGTCGACCAGCGGAAGCTTCTCGATCTTGTGGCGGCGCAGCAGCTCCATGGCGTCGACGCCCGAGATGCCGACCTTGCCCGTGACCAGCGGCATCGGGGTCATGACCTCGCGCACCTGGCGCGTGCGGACCGTCTCGAAGGCCATGTCACGGTTGGTGACGATACCGAGCAGCTTGCCCGCGGCGTCGGTCACCGGCACACCGCTGATCCGGAACTTGGCGCACAGGGCGTCGGCCTCGGCGAGCGTGGCGTCCGGGTGCACCGTGATCGGGTCGGTCACCATCCCGGACTCGGAACGCTTCACCAGGTCGACCTGGTTCACCTGGTCCTCGATGGACAGATTGCGGTGCAGCACGCCCACCCCGCCCTGGCGCGCCATCGCGATCGCCATGCGGGACTCGGTGACCTTGTCCATCGCCGCCGAGAGCAGCGGGATGTTCACCCGGACGTTCCTGGAGACACGGGACGAGGTGTCGACTGCGTTAGGAAGCACTTCCGACGCACCAGGCAGCAGAAGCACATCGTCGTAGGTCAGCCCGAGTGTCGCGAATTTCTCGGGCACTCCGTCGACGTTGGTCATGACACCTTCCCCAAATGGCCTTGATCGGTGCGGATGTCCATGCTAACGGCCCGAGCAGCCGTCTCATTCCACGATCAAGATCGTCCAGCAGCTTTGTACGTTCACACCACAGTCATACGCACACATACGCAGACGACAGGCGGACGGTTCACGCTCAGCCGCGCGCGATCTCCGACGGACGGCTCACTGCTCCGCCAGCGCGCGCAGCCTGCTGAGCGCGCGGTGCTGGGCGACCCGGACCGCGCCCGGGGACATCCCCAGCATCTGCCCGGTCTCCTCCGCGGTCAGCCCGACGGCGACCCGCAGCACCAGCAGCTCCCGCTGGTTCTCCGGAAGATTGGCGAGCAGCCTCTTGGCCCACTCGGCGTCGTCGCTGAGCAGCGCCCGCTCCTCGGGGCCGAGCGAGTCGTCGGGGCGCTCCGGCATCTCGTCGGACGGCACGGCCGTCGAGCCCGGGTGGCGCATCGCGGCCCGCTGAAGATCGGCGACCTTGTGGGAGGCGATGGCGAAGACGAAGGCCTCGAAGGGCCGTCCGGTGTCCTTGTAGCGCGGCAGCGCCATCAGCACCGCGACGCACACTTCCTGCGCCAGGTCCTCCACGAAGTGACGAGCGTCACCGGGCAGCCTGCTGAGGCGCGAGCGGCAGAACCGCAGCGCGAGGGGGTGGACGTGCGCCAGCAGGTCGTGCGTCGCCTGCTCGTCGCCGTCGACGGCACGGTGCACGAGCGCACCGATGGCTCCTTGGCCGGTCGCCGCCTCGTCGTCACGCATCGGTCCATGGTGCCCTGGCCCGCGGCCGTCCGTGGCACTGCGTCCTGTGTTGTGCACCGAAGCGTTATGAGCAGGTGCGCCGGAACTCATCCCTCGCGCCCTCCCCTCCCGCTCGACCGACTCGTCCCCGAGGAACTCCACACCTCAAGGATGCGGCATCGCGCGGGAAACGGATGCCCTCGGGCATCCGTAACCCCCGCACCGTCCCATTCGTACGGTCCTCAGCGGACCAGGCCCCAGCGGAATCCGAGGGCGACCGCGTGTGCCCGGTCGGAGGCGCCGAGCTTCTTGAACAGCCGCCTGGCGTGCGTCTTCACCGTGTCCTCCGAGAGGAAGAGCTCACGCCCGATCTCCGCGTTGGACCGGCCGTGGCTCATTCCTTCGAGGACCTGGATCTCACGCGCGGTGAGCGTGGGAGCGGCCCCCATCTCGGCCGAACGGAGCCGGCGCGGGGCGAGCCGCCACGTCGGGTCGGCGAGCGCCTGGGTGACGGTCGCACGCAGTTCGGCGCGCGAGGCGTCCTTGTGGAGATAGCCGCGGGCGCCGGCGGCGACCGCGAGCGCGACGCCGTCGAGGTCCTCGGCCACGGTCAGCATGATGATCCGGGCGCCGGGGTCTGCCGAGAGCAGCCGGCGCACGGTCTCCACGCCGCCCAGACCGGGCATGCGTACGTCCATAAGAATCAGGTCCGAACGATCGGCACCCCAGCGGCGGAGGACTTCCTCGCCGTTGGCCGCGGTCGTCACGCGCTCGACGCCGGGCACGGTCGCGACCGCGCGGCGAAGCGCCTCTCGGGCAAGCGGGGAGTCGTCGCAGACGAGGACGGATGTCATGGCCGCCCTCCGCAGCTGATGCGCGTCACCTTGAGCCTCCAGGCTGGATACGTTTCTTCACCTGTGCGGTTGAACGCACTCGGACATGTGCCCGAGAGCTTGTTCTTTCAACCGCCTCCGCCCTCTCAACGACGGTCACTCGAAAGAGTTACGGGTCGTACGCAGCACTTCGGCACGCTCCGTGAGCGGGTGATCCGGCGGGCGTGAGCACCGGTTCTGCGGGCGGACGGCAGGGCCGGCGGGCCCGACACGGGGCGACACGGAGGTTTCACGGATCGCGGGCGGAGCACTCGTCCTCATCGGATGAGGGCCCTGCCCCATTCAGCGGCTTTTCTTCCCTTTTTCCGGTGTCTATGGCTAGATTCGCAATGAGTCATATTTACATCTACTTACACAGCAGATGTACGGTCGTTGGCACGGTGCTGGTGCCGGATCCGGCGCACGTCCGGTCGGCGTCCCGCCCGTTTCCGACCTGGTCCTGTATCCACCCAGCACGGTTTCAAGGGGACATGCGCCATGGCAGATTTCTCTCGCCTTCCCGGACCCAACGCCGATCTGTGGGACTGGCAGCTCCTCGCGGCATGCCGTGGGGTCGACAGCTCGCTCTTCTTCCATCCGGAAGGTGAGCGCGGCGCGGCGCGAAGCGCGCGCGAGAACTCGGCGAAGGAGGTCTGCATGCGGTGCCCCGTACGCGCCGAGTGCGCGGCGCACGCACTGGCCGTGCGCGAGCCCTACGGTGTCTGGGGCGGGCTGACCGAGGACGAGCGCGAGGAGCTCATGGGACGGGCACGCCACCGGCTGATCCCCGCCACGAGCGCGGGGGGTGCGGTGCACGGCTGACGAGAGCGCCACGCACACGAACCGAAGAAACGTTCCTGCACTTTGCCTGCCCCCTGCCGGCAATCCGGCCCCGTGCACAGGCAGTTGTTCCGGCGTCCCGGCCCCCGATCTCCCGAGCGGGGGCCGACGGCCGTCCCGCAGGACGCACACCCCGAATCCGACGATGGCCGCCGACGCCGTGGAGCCGCTGACACGTCAGCGGGACGCCGCGAGGGTGAGCTGGGACAACGTCGCCGAGACGGCCGGGACATGGGCCAGGTCGGGCAGCGTCAGGGCGACGATCTCACGGTGGACCGACGGCTCGACCGTCACCAGCCTGGCCCCCTTGGGCCGCACCGACTCCAGCGCCAGTTCGGGAAGTACGGCCACACCGAGCCCCGCGCCCACCAGCCCGATCACCGCCGGGTAGTCGTCGGTGGCGAAGTCGATGCGCGGCGTGAAGCCCGCACTCTCGCAGACCTCCACCAGTTGCCGCCGGCAGCGCGGGCAGCCCGCGATCCACGACTCCTCCGCGAGGTCGCCGATGGCCACCTTGCCCGCGTCGGCGAGGCGGTGCCCGTCGGGCACCAGACCCACGAGCCGGTCGACGAGCAGCGGCCGGACGACGAGGTCGGCCCACTCCGACTCGGCCCCCGCCGTGTCGTAACGGAAGGCGAGCGCCACGTCGCAGTCACCGTCGCGGAGCATCTCCACCGAGCGCGGCGGCTCCGCGTCGACGAGCGAGACCCGGGTGCCGGGATGGGCCGCGCGCAGGGCGGCGAGGGCCGTGGGCACGAGCGTGGAACTACCGCTCGGGAACGAGACGAGACGGACCCGGCCGGCCCGGAGCCCGGCGATCGCCGCCACTTCCTCCTCCGCCGCGGTGAGCCCGGCGAGAATGCCGGAGGCATGGCGTACGAGCGCTTCTCCGGCCTGGGTCAGGCGCATCTCGCGGCCGGTACGGATCAGCAGCGGCGTCCCGGCCGAGCTTTCGAGCGCCTTCATCTGCTGACTGACCGCGGGCTGGGTGCATCCCAGTTCGCGGGCGGCCGCGGAGAACGAGCCGGTGGTGGCGACGGCACGCAGGACACGGAGGTGGCGGGCTTCGATCACCCATCAAGCATAAGGGACGCTTGGGGGAACGGACGATTAACCGTTGGTTACTTTGAGGCGGTGTCGGTTAGCGTGCAAGACATGAAGCTTCTGACCGTGAACGTGGGCCGCCCCAAGACGGCCGATTACACCGATGCACCCGGCGGCATGACCGGAATCGACAAGCGCCCGGTGGAAGGGCCCGTCCGGGTGACGGATCCGGGCCCCAAGGGGCAGGGCGGCAGCGGTCTCTCGGGGGACGCGGTCTGCGACCTGCGCCACCACGGCGGGAGCGACCAGGCCGTGTACGCCTTCGCCCGTGAGGATCTCGACGCCTGGGAAGGCGAGTTGGGGCGTCCGCTTTCCAACGGCACGTTCGGCGAGAACCTCACCACCATCGGCGTCGATGTCACCGGGGCCAGGATCGGTGAGCGGTGGCGCATCGGCGATGCGGTGGTGCTCGAGGTCACCTCTGGCCGCGTCCCGTGCCGCACCTTCGCCGGCCGGCTCGGCGAGAAGGGCTGGGTCAGGCGTTTCACACAGAGCGGGGTGTCCGGCGCGTACCTGCGGGTCATCGAGCCCGGCGAGATCCGCGCCGGCGACCCGGTGGAGGTGGTGCACCGGCCGGAGCACGAGGTGACCGTGGAGATGGCGTTCCGGGCGGAGACCACCGAGCGCCACCTGCTGCCCCTGGTCCTCGAGGCAGGTGACGCCCTGCACAGTGAACTGCTGAGGAACGCCCGCGCGTACGTCGCGAAATACGGCACGGCGGCCGGCCCCGGACTGGTCCCCGGCCCCGCCGCATAGGCGAGGGGCCCGGCGGGACTCGCGGCGCGGGCGCCGGAAGGCGGAACGGGCCCGGGACTTCGGGGCAGTTCGCGCCCCCGGGCGGGCCGCGGAGGGGCACCGGTCAGGGAAGGCGCCCGCGCCGCACCACCACGTCGGGCATTAACGTGCCGCCTATGACGACTGCACTGATCACGGGAGCGACCGCGGGCATCGGCGCCGCCTTCGCACGGCGGCTCGCGGCCGATGGGCACAACCTGGTGCTCGTGGCCCGGGACACCGAACGGCTGCAGGAACAGGCCACCGAACTGCACGACCGGCACGGCATCGAGGCGGAGGTACTGACGGCCGACCTGTCGCGGGAAGACGGGATCGGCGCGGTCGAGGAGCGCCTTGCGGACCACAAACACCCTGTCGATCTGCTGGTCAACAACGCGGGTTTCGGGAACAAGGGCCGGTTCCTCGAGGTCTCCATGGCCGACGAGCTGACCATGCTGAAGGTGCACTGCGAGGCGGTGCTGCGGCTGACCGCGGCCGCGGCGGGACCGATGCGCGAACGCGGCCGGGGCGGCGTGGTGAACGTGGCGTCGGTCGCCGCCTTCGTGCCCCGTGGCACCTACGGCGCGTCCAAGGCATGGGTCGTGCAGTTCACCCAGGGCGCCGCCAGGGACCTCGCCGGATCGGGGGTGCGGCTGATGGCGCTGTGCCCGGGATTCGTACGGACCGAGTTCCACCAGCGGGCCGGCATGGGCACGGACAACATCCCCGGCTGGATGTGGCTGGACGCCGACAAGCTGGTGGCGTCGGCGCTCTCGGACCTGGCCAAGGGGAAGTCCCTCTCCATCCCCGACCCCCGCTACAAGGCGCTGATGGGCGTCGTGAAGCTGACGCCGCGCGGCCTGCTGGGCGGGCTCACGTCGAAGACGGGCCGTAAGTACGGGCCGCAGTAGCCGCTCACGACACGACTGTGACCTGCGTCACTAAGATGGACATATCCCATCGGGGGCCGCAGCGGCTCGGGAGGCGCCATGAAATTCATGCAGATCATCGACTACAAGACCGCCAGGTTCGACGACGTGAACGCGCTCATGGACAGGTGGGTCGAGCAGACACAGGGCAAGCGGACCACCGGCCACGCCGTCACGGGGAAGGACCGCAGCGACAGCAGCCACTACGTCGACATCGTCGAGTTCCCCTCGTACGAGGAGGCGATGAAGAACTCGCACCTTCCGGAGACGGACAAGATGTTCCAGGAGATGGTGGCCCTCTGCGACGGCATGCCCTCGTTCACCGACCTGGACGTGGTCCGTGAGGAACAGCTGAACGCGGCGACGGCCCGCCGCTTCTTCCACGAGATCGCGGCCGGCGGCAATCTGGACGCCATCGGCGAGGTCTTCGCCGACGACTACATCGACCACGACGTCGCCAACGAGGAGGACACCGAGGTCGGCAAGCAGGTCATACGCCGGGACCTCGGCATGTGGCGCGACGCCTTCGACTTCACCTTCGAGCTCGACCGGCAGGTCACCCAAGGGGACGACGTCGTGACGCTGTGGACCTGGAGCGGCAGGCACAAGGCGGAGTTCCGGGGCATCCCGGCGACGGGAGAGCAGTGCACCATCACCGGCACGACGATCTTCCGGTTCGAGGACGGGAAGATCAAGGAAGGCTGGTGGCACATGGACCTGATGCGGCTGATGCGCCAGCTCGGCGCCCTGTAGGCCGCGCCTGCCAGGAGACGTTCCGACGGGGAAGGCCCCCGCCCTCGCGCGATGCGGGGACGGGGGCCTTCTCGGCGCTTGTCGCGTCAGTGGCTGTGGCCGTGGCCGTGGCCGTGACCCGCGTCGCCCTCGTCCTCGGCCGGCTTCTCGACGACCAGGGTCTCGGTCGTGAGCAGCAGGGAGGCGATGGAGGCGGCGTTCTCCAGAGCGGAGCGCGTGACCTTGACCGGGTCGATGACGCCGGCCTTGACCAGGTCGCCGTACTCGCCGGTCGCGGCGTTGAAGCCCTGACCCGCCTCGAGCTCGGCCACCTTGGCGGTGATGACGTAGCCCTCGAGGCCGGCGTTCTCGGCGATCCAGCGCAGCGGCTCGACGGCGGCGCGGCGGACGACGGCGACACCGGTGGCCTCGTCGCCCTCCTTGCCCAGGTTGCCCTCGAGCACCTTCACGGCGTGGACGAGCGCGGAGCCACCACCGGAGACGATGCCCTCCTCGACCGCGGCGCGGGTCGCGGAGATGGCGTCCTCGAGACGGTGCTTCTTCTCCTTGAGCTCCACCTCGGTGGCGGCGCCGACCTTGATCACGCACACGCCGCCGGCCAGCTTCGCGAGGCGCTCCTGGAGCTTCTCGCGGTCCCAGTCGGAGTCGGTGGACTCGATCTCGGCCTTGATCTGGTTGACGCGGCCCGCGACGTCCTCGCTCTTGCCGCCACCGTCGACGATCGTGGTGTCGTCCTTGGTGATCGTCACGCGGCGGGCGGTGCCCAGCACGTCCAGACCGGCCTGGTCCAGCTTGAGGCCGACCTCTTCGGCGATGACGGTGGCACCGGTGAGGGTGGCCATGTCGCCGAGCATCGCCTTGCGGCGGTCGCCGAAGCCGGGGGCCTTGACGGCCACCGCGTTGAAGGTGCCGCGGATCTTGTTCACGACGAGGGTGGAGAGCGCCTCGCCCTCGACATCCTCGGCGATGATCAGCAGCGGCTTGGAGCCACCGGCCTGGATGACCTTCTCCAGCAGCGGCAGCATGTCCTGGATGGAGGTGATCTTGCCCTGGTGGATCAGGATGTACGGGTCGTCGAGGACGGCCTCCATACGCTCCTGGTCGGTCACCATGTACGGGGACAGGTAGCCCTTGTCGAAGGCCATGCCCTCGGTGAAGTCGAGCTCCAGACCGAAGGTGTTGGACTCCTCGACGGTGATGACACCGTCCTTGCCGACCTTGTCCATCGCCTCGGCGATGAGCTCGCCGACCTGCTGGTCCTGCGCGGAGAGCGCGGCCACGGCGGCGATGTCGGCCTTGTCCTCGATCGGGCGGGCGGTCGCGAGGAGCTCCTCGGACACGGCCTTGACCGCGGCGTCGATGCCCTTCTTCAGGGCGGCCGGGGAGGCACCGGCGGCGACGTTGCGCAGACCCTCGCGGACCAGCGCCTGGGCCAGCACGGTGGCGGTGGTCGTACCGTCACCCGCGATGTCGTTGGTCTTGGTCGCCACCTCCTTCACCAGCTGGGCGCCCAGGTTCTCGTACGGGTCCTCGATCTCGACCTCGCGGGCGATGGTGACGCCGTCGTTGGTGATGGTGGGAGCGCCGAACTTCTTGTCGATGACGACGTTGCGGCCACGGGGGCCGATCGTCACCTTGACCGTGTCGGCAAGCTTGTTGACGCCGCGCTCGAGGGCGCGACGGGCGTCCTCGTCGAACTTCAGGATCTTCGCCATGGGAGCGGTTCAGCCCTCTCGGATTTCGTGTTCAAAGAACTGCGCCCCTCGCCGCCCGGCATCAGCGGGGTGGCCAGGGGCGCAGCTCGAGGCAGAACTGACGCGGAGTCCCAGGGGCCGATGACCCCTGAGCGCGCCCCTGCTTTCTACTTCTCGACGATCGCGAGCACGTCGCGGGCCGAGAGGACGAGGTACTCCTCGCCGCTGTACTTCACTTCGGTGCCGCCGTACTTGCTGTACAGCACGATGTCGCCGGTCTTCACGTCGAGCGGCAGGCGCTCGCCGTTCTCGAAGCGGCCCGGGCCCACGGCCAGGACGACGCCCTCCTGGGGCTTCTCCTTGGCGGTGTCCGGAATAACCAGGCCAGAGGCCGTGGTCTGCTCGGCGTCGAGCGGCTGGACCACAATGCGGTCCTCGAGCGGCTTGATGGCAACCTTGGAGCTGGCGGTCGTCACGATCCGACCTCCCCCTTCGGAGATCACGGGGTTAACTGATCTGAGGTGGCGACCAGGTGGATCCGTCGTCGCGGGTGCCGGACCTGCCCGTCGCTGTGTTGGCACTCTCACTTGGTGAGTGCCAGGGCCGAGACTATGACTGCGATTAGCACTCGGTCAAGCGGAGTGCCAATGCGAGACCGCGTGGCGTTCCGATTCGGACTCCGGCCCGGCCACGGTCCCGCCGTCCGGTCACGGCCTCCGGCCCCGCCCGACGGTCCCCGGTCTCAGACGTAGTCCTCCAGCCTGGCCACGGCGTACCCCTTCGCCGTCACCGTCCGCATGACCCGCCGGATCATGTCCGGCATGCTGCCCTCCCAGTCCTCCTCGCCACGGAAGTGCGTGAGGATGATGTCGCCCGGATGCAGGTCCCGGTCCCACTCCCGCCACTCCATGTGGTCGGGAAACGCCTCCGCGGCCCACAGCGGCACGGCCTCGACGCCACACTTCTTGGCGACGCGCAGGGTGTCCCTGTTGTAGTTCCCGTACGGGGGGCGCATGAGCCGGGGCCGGCTCCCGTAGCGCTTCTCCAGCTTGTCCTGCTGGCCGCAGATCTCACGCTTCTGCTCGGCGTACGAAAGGCCGGGCAGATACGGGTGGTTGAGCGTGTGGTTGTGCAGCGCCACCCCGCTGTCCCGCATCTTCTCGAAGTAGCCGTAGTCGTCGTTGATGACGTAGTCGCTGAGGAAGGCGCTGTAAGGGATCCGCAGGTCGGACATCATCCGCAGCAGTTCGGGGTCCTTCTCCGCGCCGTCGTCGATCGTCAGGAAGACGATCTTCTCCTTCGTCGGGACGGTGGTGAACACGGGCGGCAGCCCCTCTCCGTCCTCCACCTCGAATCCCTTGCGGGTGCTGATCCGAGGCTTGACGGCGGGTGGCGGTGGCGCCGCGAGCGGCGTCTGCTTCAGCCCCCACTTCTTCGCGGCGGCGGCGCGGGCCTTCTGGCTGAGCGCTGCCTTCTCCCGCTGCGCCGGACCACCGCCGGCGGCTTCGCGGGCCTTGCGGGCGTCCGGCTCCTGCGCCTGCGGCCCCTGCCGTGCTTCCTTCTCTGCGGCGGGCCGGGAGGGGCGGGGCGCCTCCGGCGGCCCCTCGGCCGCACAGCCGGAGCCGAGCGCGGCGACGACGAGCGAGACAAGGGCCGCGCGGGCCCGGTACGCTCCTAGTTTTCCCTTTTGTCGTACTAGCTGCATGGCGACGCATCCTGTCAGCGCGCCGCCCGCTCACCGGTCCGACACCGCCGCCACGAGCGCACCATCCCCCACCTGGACCACAATGGCCCGGTGAACGACCTCGATCCGCTCGCCGCCTTCACCGCACTGCGCACCGAGGAGGGCGAAGCGCTGCTGGCCTCGCTGGCCTCCTACGACCCCGCCCGTGAACTGGCCGTCGCGACCCGCCTGCGACGCGAGCACCCGGCGGCCCTGGTCTCCGCGGCGCTGGGACAGGCGCGGCTGCGGCAGCGGGCGGCGGCGAAGTTCGGCGATGAGGACGCCCGCCGGATGTTCTTCACCCCGAACGGCGTCGAGCAGTCCACCCGCCGCTCGGTCGCGCACCACCGGGCCGCGCGGTTCGCCGCGCTCGGCGTACGAAGCGTCGCCGACCTGTGCAGCGGCATCGGCGGCGACGCGATCGCCCTGGCCCGGGCGGGCATCCAGGTCCTGGCCGTCGACCGCGACCCGCTCACGGCGGAAGTCGCACGTGCGAACGCCGAAGCGCTGGGCCTGTCCGCTCTGATCGAGGTCCGCTGCGCGGACGTCACGGACATCGACACCTCCCCGTACGACGCGGTCTTCGCCGATCCGGCCCGCCGGGGCGGCCGTGGCCGCATCTTCGACCCGGAGGCGTACTCCCCGCCGCTGTCCTGGGCGATCGGCGCCGCCCGCACCCGCCCCCACGCGGCCCTGAAGGTCGCCCCGGGCATCCCCCACGAGGCGGTCCCCGAGGACGCCGAGGCGGAGTGGATCTCGGACGGCGGCGACGTCAAGGAGGCGGTGCTCTGGTTCGGCACGGCCCCGTCCACGGTCCGCGCCACCCTCCTCCCGGGCCCGCACACCCTCACCGGCCGCGGTCTGCCGAACCCGCCGGTGCGCCCGGTCGGCCGCTACCTGTACGAACCCGACGGGGCCGTGATCCGCGCCCACCTGGTCGCGGAGGTCGCGGAGGACGTGTCGGGCGGCCTTCTGGACGAGACGATCGCGTACATCACCTCGGACGAACCGCGCCCGGTCCCGTTTGCGACGGCGTACGAGATCACCGACCAACTCCCCTTCAACCTGAAGAAGTTGAAGGCGCTGCTCCGGGAGCGTGGGGTCGGCAACCTCACCGTGAAGAAGCGCGGCTCGGCGGTCGAACCGGAAGAGGTCCGCCGTAGGGTGAAGCCGCAAGGGCCGAACGCGGCGACGGTCTTCCTGACGCGGGTGGCGGGGGCGCCGGCGATGCTGATCGGCCGGCCGGTGTAGCGGACATCACATTCGCCTCTGCCTTTGCAAAGTCCTTGCTGTCAGCGGGCGTTGTTACCGTTCCAAGGACGCTCATCGACCGCGTGGAGGGGGAACCATGGTCGACAAGG
>NZ_JBSGZJ010000175.1:0-13520 GCF_053610925.1 Streptomyces sp. NPDC054847
CCCCAAGGCCCGCGGACCGTTTCCGGCCCCGGGTTTTTGGTATTCGGGAGCGCTACGCGCGTAGAAGACGCCCAGGCGCGATAACTTCGCCCCGCCCCCTGCCACTCACAGCCCGCCCCTTCCGCCTGCCCTCCCTGCTCCTCCCGCCAAGGAGAGTGCGTCATCAACGCGTCCAGCCCTCCTGCCGCCGTAGAACTGCGCGGCATCACCAAGCGCTTCCCCGGCGTCGTCGCCAACCACGACATCGACATCACGATCCGTCAGGGCACCGTGCATGCCCTCGTCGGTGAGAACGGTGCCGGTAAGTCGACCCTGATGAAGATCCTCTACGGCATGCAGAAGCCGGACGAGGGCACCATCACCGTCGACGGCGAACAGGTCACCTTCTCGAGCCCCGCCGACGCCATCGCACGCGGCATCGGCATGGTGCACCAGCACTTCATGCTGGCCGACAACCTCACCGTCCTGGAGAACGTGGTTCTCGGCGGCGAGAAGCTGTACGGCATCGGCGCCAAGGCCCGGAAGAAGATCCAGGAGATCTCCGACGCGTACGGCCTGGGGGTCCGCCCGGACGTCCTCGTCGAGCAGCTCGGCGTCGCCGACCGCCAGCGGGTGGAGATCCTCAAGGTCCTCTACCGCGGCGCGCGCACCCTGATCCTCGACGAGCCGACCGCCGTCCTCGTCCCGCAGGAGGTCGACGCTCTCTTCGCCAACCTCCGCGAGCTCAAGGCCGAGGGACTGACCGTCATCTTCATCTCCCACAAGCTGGGGGAGGTGCTGTCGGTCGCCGACGAGATCACCGTCATCCGCCGCGGTACGACGGTCGGCACGGCCGACCCGCGGAACACCACGACCAAGCAGCTCGCCGAGCTGATGGTCGGCAGCGAGCTGCCGTCGCCCGAGACCCGCGAGTCGACGGTGACCGATGTCCCGATGCTGAAGGTCGACGACCTCAGGCTCACGGTGACCGACCCCGACGGCGTGGTCCGCGAGGTCCTTGCCGGGATCGGCTTCACCATCCACAAGGGCGAGGTCATGGGCATCGCCGGCGTCGAGGGCAACGGCCAGACCGAGCTCATCGAGGCCCTGATCGGCCTGCGCGACCCCGACGGGGGTGTCGTCACCCTCGACGGCGCCGACATCTCCCACGCCCCCACCCGCAAGCGGCGTGAGGGCGGCATCGGCTACATCCCCGAGGACCGGCACCGGCACGGGCTGCTGCTCGAGTCGACGCTGTGGGAGAACCGCATCCTCGGCCATGTCACCGAGTCGCCCAACAGCAAGAAGGGCCTGCTCGACCTCAAGGCCGCCCGTCAGGACACCGAGCGGATCGTCCGCGAGTACGACGTGCGCACCCCCGGCATCGAGGTCACCGCGGCCTCCCTGTCCGGCGGCAACCAGCAGAAGCTGATCGTCGGCCGCGAGATGAGCCACGCCCCCAAGCTGCTGATCGCCGCGCACCCCACCCGTGGTGTGGACGTCGGCGCGCAGGCGCAGATCTGGGACCAGATCCGTGAGGCGCGCCGCGAAGGGCTTGCGGTGCTGCTGATCTCGGCCGACCTGGACGAGCTCATCGGGCTCTCCGACACCCTGCGGGTCATGTACCGCGGCCGCCTGGTCGCGGACGCCGACCCCGCGACGATCACTCCGGAGGAGTTGGGCTCGGCGATGACCGGTGCCGCATCCGGCCACCTCGAGCACGACGAGAACGGTGAGAGCCGATGAAGAAGTTCGACAAGGACCGGCTGATCCTCGGCCTGGCGGGCCCGGCGCTCGCCCTGGTCGTGGCCTTCCTGCTCACCTCGGTGGTGCTGCTGCTCTCGGACCTCAGCCCGGTCGAGCCGTACCGGCTGATGGTGGAGCAGATCGAGTTCACCGACGTGCAGGTGCTGATCATCAACCAGACCGGCATCTACTACCTGGCAGCCCTGGCCGTCGCCATCGGCTTCCGGATGAACCTGTTCAACATCGGCGTCGACGGCCAGTACCGCCTCGCGGTCATGCTCGCCGCCGTCGTCGGTGCCGCGGTGGAGCTGCCCGGCCCGCTGCACGTTCTGCTCATCGTGTTCGTCGCCATGGCCGTCGGAGCCTTCTGGGCCGGTATCGCGGGTGTCCTCAAGACCACCCGCGGTGTCAGCGAGGTCGTCTCCACGATCATGCTGAACGCCATCGCGACCAGCCTGATCGCCTGGATGATCCTGCCCGCGAACCTCGGTGTGCGGCCGGAGGGGTCCAACGACCTGACGACCGGTGAGATCGCCGAGTCCGGCTGGTTCCCGGGTCTGGCGCTGGACGGCGGCACCATCTACGGCTTCACCTTCGTGGCCTTCGCGCTGGGCATCGTCTACTGGTTCGTCCTCGGACGCACCCGCTTCGGCTTCGACCTGCGCGCCACCGGCGCCAGCGAGTCCGCCGCCCAGGCGAGCGGCGTCGACGCCAAGAAGATGGTCCTCACGGCCATGCTGATCTCCGGCGCCATGGCCGGCCTCGCCGGTATGCCGATGCTGCTCGGCCAGACCCACACCTACAGCCTGAGCTTCCCCGTCGGTGTCGGCTTCACCGCGATCGGCATCGCCCTGCTCGGCCGCAACAACCCGATCGGCATCCTCTTCGCCTCGCTGCTCTTCGCCTTCCTCGACAAGACGGCCGAAGGCATCGGGCTCGAGGGTTACCCGAAGGAGCTGGCGCTGATCATGCAGGGCCTGATCGTGATCGCGGTCGTCGTGTCCTACGAGCTGGTCCGTCAGTACGGGCTCCGCCGCCAGCAGCAGAAGGTCGGCGAGGAGCTTGCCGCCCAGGCCCGCAAGAACAAGGAGGTGGCGGCGGCATGAGCGAGTCCACGAGCACTGTCTCCATGGCGAGCACCGCGCCCAAGAAGGGCGGCGGCCGCCGCAAGCTGTCCCTGCCCGTCATCCTGCTGATCGTCGCGGGCGGCCTGGCGCTGTTCTCCCTCGTACGGGTGATCAGCGGCGCGGACGACCTCACCTCCGTCGGCCAGGTCTCCGGCGCGCTCCAGCTGGCCGTGCCGATCGGCCTCGCCGGCCTCGGCGGTCTGTGGGCCGAGCGGGCCGGCGTGATCAACATCGGCCTCGAGGGCATGATGATCCTCGGCACCTGGTTCGGCGCCTGGGCGGGCTACCAGTGGGGCCCGTGGACCGGTGTGCTGCTCGGCATCGCCGGCGGCGCGCTCGGCGGTCTGCTGCACGCGGTGATGACGGTGACGTTCAAGGTCAACCACATCGTCTCCGGTGTGGCCATCACCATCCTGGCCACCGGCCTCACCCGTTACATGTCGAACTTCACGTTCGCCGAGACCGAGGGCGGCTCCTCCAAGCAGTCGCCGCGAATCGACGCCATCGAGCGGATCACGATCCCCGGGCTGTCGGACTGGCTGGGGGACCTCCAGGCCAAGCACTGGTTCTTCGTCTCCGACCTGGCCGGTGTGCTGGGCGGCCTGGTCACCAACCTGTCGCTGCTCACCGTCGTCGCGCTGTTGCTGGTGCCCGGCACCTGGTGGCTGCTGTGGCGGACGTCCTTCGGTCTGCGCCTGCGGTCCTGCGGCGAGAACCCGATCGCCGCCGAGTCGCTCGGTGTCAACGTCTACAAGTACAAGTACATCGCCGTCATCGTCTCCGGCGGCCTCGCCGGTCTCGGCGGCGCGTTCCTCGCGATCATCACCGGCATCTACCAGGAGGGCCAGACCGGCGGCCGCGGCTACATCGGTCTCGCCGCCATGATCTTCGGTAACTGGATGCCCGGCGGTATGGCGCTGGGAGCCGGCCTGTTCGGCTTCACCGACAGCCTCAAGCTGCGCGGCGGTGCCGTGAACGTCCACGCGATGCTGCTGCTGCTCGCCATCCTGCTGCTGATCGCGGTGGTCTGGCAGCTGTACAAGAAGAAGTACGTCGGCGCCGTGATCTCGGCCGCCTTCTCCGCGCTGCTGTTCACCTGGTACGCGCTGACGGACGAGCTTCCGAGCCAGTTCGTCGACGCGGCGCCTTACGTGGCCACGCTGCTCGTGCTCGCCGTGTCCGCACAGCGGCTGCGCATGCCCAAGGCCAACGGGCAGCCGTACTTCAGGGGCCAGGGCAAGTGAGCGCGGACGCCGGCTTCGACTGGGAGGCCCTGCGGGCGCTGGCGCGTGAGGCGATGTCGCACGCGTACGCCCCCTACTCGGGCTTCCCGGTCGGAGTCGCCGCCCTCGTCGACGACGGCCGCACGGTGACCGGCTGCAACGTCGAGAACGCCTCGTACGGACTCGGGCTGTGCGCCGAGTGCGGCCTCGTCTCGCAGCTCCAGGCGACGGGCGGCGGCCGGCTGACCCACTTCAGCTGTGTGGACGGCCGGGGCGAGCTGCTGGTGCGGTGCGGCCGCTGCCGTCAGCTGCTGTATGAGTTCGGCGGCCCGGAACTGCTGCTGGACACCCCGGGCGGGATCCTGCCGCTCTCAGAGATGCTCCCGCAGGCCTTCGGCCCCGGTCATCTCGACTAGGTCGTCCTGCCGGGCTCCCGGCCCGGCGCCCCGCGGCCCTTCCGCTTCGGTGGAGGGGCCGCTCCCTTACCCTCTCTCTATGCGCGTAGAGCGCGGCAGACCAACCTGGAGGAATGCCATGGACGTCATCTCCGTCATCCGCACCAAGCGGGACCGCGGCGAGCTGAGCCCCCAGCAGATCGACTGGGTCATCGACGCCTACACCCGCGGCGAGGTCGCGGACGAGCAGATGTCGGCCCTGGCCATGGCCATCCTCCTGAACGGCATGAACCGCACCGAGATCACCCGCTGGACCGCCGCGATGATCGCCTCCGGCGAGCGGATGAACTTCGACACGCTCTCCCGCCCGACCGCCGACAAGCACTCCACCGGCGGCGTCGGCGACAAGATCACGCTGCCGCTCGCCCCGCTGGTCGCCGCCTGCGGCGCGGCCGTCCCGCAGCTGAGCGGCCGCGGACTCGGCCACACCGGCGGCACGCTCGACAAGCTGGAGTCGATCCCCGGCTGGCGCGCGCTGCTCTCCAACGAGGAGATGCTGAACGTCCTCGACACCACCGGCGCGGTCATCTGCGCGGCCGGTGACGGCCTCGCCCCCGCCGACAAGAAGCTCTACGCGCTGCGCGACGTCACCGGCACCGTCGAGGCGATCCCGCTGATCGCGTCCTCGATCATGTCGAAGAAGATCGCGGAGGGCACCGGTTCGCTGGTCCTCGACGTGAAGGTCGGCACCGGCGCGTTCATGAAGAACATCGACGACGCCCGCGAACTGGCCTCCACCATGGTCGCGCTGGGCACCGACAGCGGTGTGAAGACCGTTGCCCTGCTGACCGACATGTCCACCCCGCTCGGCCTGACGGCCGGTAACGCCCTCGAAGTCCGCGAGTCCGTCGAGGTCCTCGCCGGCGGCGGTCCCGCCGATGTCGTGGAGCTGACCCTCGCGCTCGCCCGCGAGATGCTCGACGCCGCCGGGATCAAGGACGCCGACCCGGCGAAGGCCCTGGCCGACGGCTCCGCGATGGACGTCTGGCGCCGCATGATCGCCGCCCAGGGCGGCGACCCGGACGCCGCGCTGCCCGTGGCCCGCGAGCAGCACGTCGTCACCGCGTCCGCCTCCGGCGTGCTGACCCGCCTCGACGCCTACGACATCGGCATCGCCGCCTGGCGTCTCGGCGCCGGCCGCGCCCGCAAGGAGGACCCGGTCCAGGCCGGCGCGGGCGTCGAGATCCACGCCAAGCCGGGCGACACGGTGACCGCGGGCCAGCCGCTGCTGACCCTCCACACGGACACCCCGGAGAAGTTCGACTACGCGCTGGAGTCCCTGGGTGCGGCTTACGACATCGCGGAGCCGGGCACGGCCTTCACGGCGGACCCGATCGTGCTGGACCGCATCGCCTGACCCGGCAGAAGGGTGCCTGACCTGGGGCGACGGCATCCTGCGACCGCAGGGGGAAGACGGGGCCGGTGCAAGTCACCGGTCCCGTCCCGGGCGCCACGATGAGTTCCCGTCGCGGCGCCGGTCTCTTCCGGTGTGGACGCCATGAAGCCAGCTGTCATGCGCATCACCGGGAGGATCGTCCCGGCCGATGTGCCGCGCCTCTGCGAGGAACTCCGCCGCCTGCTCCGTGACGACGGAGCAGGCGGCGGACCTCCCCATGAGGTGTTCTGCGACGTCGCCGGGCTGGCCCAGGTGAATCTCGCCGCCGTCGACGCCCTCGCCCGACTGCACCTCACGGCGCGGCGGCACGGGAGCCGGCTCCGGCTCATGAACGCCGGACCCGAACTGCTCGCCCTGCTGGACCTGGTGGGCCTGCCGGAACTGGCCGACGCCGCCTAGGCCTGTACCGGCGGACAGGACCTCAAGCGGATTCCGCCTCCTCGGCCTCGACCGGCGCGCCCGTCTTGTCCAGTCGCGCCGGCAGGTCGAACAGCGGGAACCAGCGCTTGGTGTCCAGGAAGAAGTCCATCCCGCCGATCTTGCCGTCCGACAGCTCGAGGACGATGAGCGCCCACGGCTCGTACCCCTCGCCGTCCGCCGACGGGTGGTAGTGGGCGAACGCCGGGACGCCGTTCGCCACGGTCGGCACCAGGCGGGAGCCACGGCAGACGTCGCCGACGCCGAGCATCCAGCCCATGATGTCGTCGTGGCCGCGCAGCCACAGGTCGTAAGGGGGCATGGACATGGTCGCGTCCTCATGGAGCAGCGCCGTCAGCGCCTTCATGTCGTAGCCCTCGAAGGCGGCGACATAGCGCTCCAGCAGATGCTGCTGCTCCTCGTCGAGCGGGTCCGCCGCGTCCGACGTGGCCGGGCCATGTTCGTTGAGGGTGGCGCGGGCCCGCTGGAGTGCGCTGTTGACCGACGCGACCGTCGTGCCGAGGAGCTCGGCGACCTCGCTCGCCTTCCAGGCCAGCACCTCCCGCAGGATCAGCACCGCCCGCTGCTTGGGCGGCAGATGCTGGAGTGCCGCGACGAACGCCAGCCTGATCGTCTCCCGCTCCACGGCCGTCTCCGCCGGGTCCGCCACGGAGGGCAGCACCCGTCCGTCGGGCACCGGCTCGAGCCAGGTGATCTCGGGGCGGGCGTTGAGCTGGGCCTGTGCGACCGGTGTGGGACCGGACAGGTCCATCGGGCGGGCGCGGCGATTACCGGCGTTCAGCATGTCCAGGCACACATTCGTCGCGATGCGGTACAGCCATGAGCGCAGGGAGGACCGGCCCTCGAACTTCTCGAAACTGCGCCACGCCCGGACCATCGTGTCCTGGACGGCGTCCTCCGCCTCGAAGGACGAGCCGAGCATCCGGTAGCAGTAGCCGGTCAGCTCTTTTCGGTGCTGCTCCAGCCGCGAATCCAGGTCCTGCGTCGCTGCCAGGTCACTCATCGGGTCCACCCCTGTCACCCATCGGTACCACCGCTTCGAAAGCTACCGCAGGCCACTGACACTCACCGCCGGACGGAAAAATCAGGAGCGGAACCAGGAGTGTTTCAGTGGCGCGCGCCCGCCGGCACGAGCCGTGCCCGGGCCCGCGCCGCGTGCGTCCCGTAGAGGGTGATCGACACGACGCCGAGGACCGCCAGCAGCCCCAGCAGCACCGTGCCGCCCCAGCCGCCGGTGTGGAAGGCGACCGCGCCGAGCGTGCCGCCCGCGCTGCTGCCCAGGTAGTACGCCGACTGGTAGAGCGCGGACGCCTGCGCGCGGCCCGTCTTCGCCGTACGGCTCACGGAGGACGAGGCCACCGCGTGGCCGGCGAAGAATCCGGCGGTGATCAGGACGAGGCCGAGGAGCACCAGAGCCAGCGTGTCCGAGAGGGACAGCAGCAGACCCGCGGCGGTCGTGGCGACCGCGAGGTACAGCGCGCCCCGGCGCCCGAGCCGGGCGACGAGCTGCCCGGCCGCGGCCGAGGAGACCGTACCCACCAGGTAGACCAGGAAGATCGAGCCGATCACGCCCTGCGGAAGGCCGAAGGGCTCCGCGACCAGCCGGTAGCCGATCACCGTGTACACGGCGCCGAAGACGGTCATGAACAGCGCGCCGATCGCGTACAGGCGCAGCAGCAGCGGATCGGCGAGGTGACCGCGGACGGTCCTCGCCAGGGTGCGGGGGTCGAGCGTTCCGGGCGTGAAGTGCCGGGCCTTCGGCAGCAGCGCGCGGAAGACCAGGGCGCAGGCCAGCGCCATCACGCCGACCGCGGCGAGCGCGACGCGCCAGCCGAAGGCCTGTGCCACCCAGCCCGTGAGGATCCGGCCGCTCATGCCGCCGATGCTGTTTCCCGCCACGAACAGTCCGATCGCGCCGACCAGCGCCTTCGGCCGGACCTCTTCGGCGAGGAACGCCATCGCCGAAGCGGGCAGACCGGCGAGCGCCGCGCCCTGCACGGCGCGCAGCGCCACCAGCCACTCGACGTTCGGCGCGAACGGCACCAGCAGCCCCACCACGACCGCGACCGCGAGGGACACGTTCATCACGGCGGTCCGCCCGAAGCGCTCCGACAGCGCGCTCATCGGCAGGACGCACAGGGCCAGCGCGCCGGTCGCGGCGGACACGGTCCAGCTGGCGGCCGACGCGGTGACGCCGAAGTCGGCGGAGACGGCGGGCAGCAGCGCCTGCGTGGAGTAGAGGAGGGCGAAGGTCGCCATCCCGGCGGCGAAGAGCGCGAAGCTCATGCGGCGGTAACCGGCCACGCCGGGGGAGAGGAGATCGGGGGACGACGGGGCGGCGCCCACGGTGGTGGGCGCCTTGGTACTGGCAGGAGGCATACGTCGAAGGTAGGCTCCGGTTTTTCATGCGTCCAATGCATGAAACGGCGACAATCGTTCCCATGGTGCATGAACGCAGCTCAGGGCCCCGCCTGTCACCCAGTAGTTACGAAGAAGACATCACGCTGGAGCTTGCTCCCCGCCTCGCGTACTTCGCGGGCGTCGCCCGGCACGAGCATGTGACGCGCGCCGCGCAGGACATGGGCGTCCCCCAGTCGACGCTGTCGCGGGCGATGGTCCGCCTCGAAGCGGATCTGGGCGTCACCCTGTTCGCCCGCAAAGGCCGCACGGTCTCGCTCACCCCGGCCGGCCGGACGTTCCTCGTCTCCGTCGAGCGGGCGCTGGCCGAGGTGGAACGGGCCGCGGAGTCCGTCCGCGCCGACACCGACCCGCGGTCGGGCAAGGTCGCCTTCGGCTTTCTGCACACCATGGGGTCCGAGACGGTGCCCGGACTGATCCGGGCCTTCCGCGCGGACCACCCGCGCATCCGCTTCACCCTCGTCCAGAACTACGGCGAGGCGATGATCGAACGGCTCCGGGCGGGCGAGCTGGACCTGTGTCTCACCTCGCCCGTGCCCGACGCCCCCGACCTCGTCGCCCGCCGCCTCGACGAACAGCGCCTGCGGCTCGTGGTTCCCGACGACCACCGGCTGGCCGGCCGCAAACGCGTCCGGCTCGCGGAGGCGGCCGACGAGAGCTTCGTGACCCTCGAACCCGGTTACGGGCTGCGCCGCATCACCGACGACCTGTGCGCCGAGGCCGGGTTCACACCGCGCGTCGCCTTCGAGGGCGAGGAGGCGGAGACACTGCGCGGGCTGGTGGCGGCCGGTCTGGGCGTGGCCCTCCTGCCGCCGCCGGCCGTCGCCCGCCCGGGCGTCGTGGAGCTGACGGTGACGGCGCCCAGGGCGGCCCGCGAGATCGGCGTCGCCTGGCTCGACGGTCACCCGGAGACACCGCCGGTGGCGGAGTTCAAGCGTTTCCTGCTGTCCCGGCGCGGCCGGCTGCTGCCGCAGTAGCCGAGTGGCCGCCGAAGCCGCTCCCGGCCCCGGCAGCCCCGGGACGTGAACGGCTTCGGCGGGGAGGCGGGACGTCAGTGAGCCGCGTCGAGCCTGGCGCGCTGGTCCTCCGTCAGGTCCAGGTCCACGGCCGCCAGGTTCTCCTCCAGTTGGGCCACGGAGGACGCCCCCGCAAGCGGGATCACCGGCAGCGGGCCGCCGATCTGCCAGGCGAGGACCACCTGGTTCACGCTCGCGCCGGTCTCCTTCGCGACCTCGCGCAGCACGGTGAGCCGGGCGGGCGTGCCCGGGTGGTCGTAGTCCGGCGGCAGCGGCTTGTCCTCGCGGGAGTACGCCCCGGCGAGCAGCGGCGAGTACGCGACCAGGGTCAGACCGGGTTCGGCCCGCAGATAGCTCAGCAGCTCCGCACCGGCGTGACCGAGACTGCCGTCCGGGAAGAGGTCGGACGGCATGTCGAGACGCGGCCGCAGATGGCTGTGCTGGTACTGGAGCACCTCGTATCCGGGCACTCCGGCGGCAGCGGCGAGCGCGCGTGCCCGCTCGACGCGCCAGATCGCGTGGTTGCTGGCGCCGAGCAGGCCGACCGTGCCCTCCGCCACCAGCGCGCCGAAGGCCTCCGCCGTCTCCGCGAGCGGGACGGTCCGGTCCTCGATGTGCGCGTAGAGCAGGTCGAGCCGGTCGACACCGAGCCGCTCCCGGCTGCGCTCCGCCGCCTCGCGTACCGCCTTGGCGGACAGGCCCTCCGCGTTGTCCACGTAACCGGTGCCGGGCGCGAGCGGCGCGGCGCCCAGCTTGGTGGCGATGACCACCTCGTTCCCGATGCCGCGGCTCCGGCGCCAGCGGCCGAGCAGCGCCTCGCTCTGGCCGCCGACGTCACCTCCGACCCAGAACGCGTAGTTGTCGGAGGTGTCGATGAAATTCCCACCGGCCTCGACATAGCGGTCCAGGACGGCGAACGAGGTCTTCTCGTCGGTCAGGGTGCCGAACAGCATGGCGCCAAGCGCCAGCACGCTGACCCTGCGCCCGGTGCTCCGGTCGGTGCCGATGGTGCGGTACTTCATGGTGGTTCCCTCCCCTTCACGCCCGAAGTCCCCGGGCTCGCAAGGGAGTCTGGATTTTGGAGCGCACTTCAAGTCAAGCCCGTCAGGCCCGCAGCGACCGCCCGAATCCCGCCGCCAGCGGCATCCGCAGCCCGAGCGGCGGCGGCGCAGCGAGGGCGTCGGCGACCGGGCGGGCGTAGGACCTCGTGAAAAGGGAGCCGCGGACGAAGTCCACGGCCAGCGCCTGCACTTCCGCCTGGTACTGGCGCAGCGCGTGCCCGTCGGAGTGGACCTCGAAGCGGCAGATGTCGCGGTGGGACTTCTTGGCGCGCTCGGCGAGCCGGTAGGAGAGCTCCGGGTCCGTCCGCGCGTCGTTGGTGCCGTGCACGATCAGCACTTGGCGGCCGGCGAGCTGCCGCACCGGCTCCGGGTCCGCCGCCATGTCGTCGTCCGGCAGCCAAGGCGCCAGCGCCAGCACGGAGTTGACGGCCGGGTGCCCGGCCGCGTGCAGCGCCGCCCGTCCGCCCATGCCGTGGCCGGCCAGGCACACGGGCACGTCCCCGTAGCGGCGTACGACCTCCTCCACCGCCCAGGTCGCGTCCGCGGCGAGCCGGGCGTCCGCCCCGTTCCAGCCGCGGCCGCGGTAGCGGACGCTGTGCACGACCAGCCCGTCGTCGCGTCCCGCCCTCGCGAGCGTCCGGCCGAGCGGCAGCACGGCGGCGTACGACCACGCGGACGCCCTGCGCGCCGACTCCGGTTCGCCGTCCGGCAGCAGCAGCACCGCCCCCGCCACCGCCGGGTCCGTCCCGTCGTTCCGGACGCCGGAACGCCCCGGCAGGCTGCCGAGCCTCGCCCGCGGTGTCCGGCCCCCTCGTTCCGCCCGTACGACGGTCGTCCCACCGAGGGCGTTCGCCGCTGCGGCCTCAGCGGCCGGACGCCCCCACCACCGGGGCAGTGCGTGGTGTGCCATGGCAGAACAGTCTCAGAAGGCGAGGTGTACTCCACCCGTACGCACGGTCACTGTTACGTATCGACAGGCGATCCGAGGGGGCGCGCTCTACGCGCGTAGGGGCTAGAGTGCGCAGATGACGAGCCAGACCCTCAATTCGCCCACCGCGGACCAGATCCGCCGCGCCCCGAAGGTGCTGCTCCACGACCACCTGGACGGCGGTCTGCGGCCGGGCACGATCATCGAACTCGCCCGCGACGCCGGGTACGAGGCCCTTCCGGAGACCGAACCCGACAAGCTCGGTATCTGGTTCCGCGAGGCCGCGGACTCGGGCTCGCTGGAACGCTACCTGGAGACCTTCGCGCACACCTGTGCCGTGATGCAGTCCCGCGACGCGCTGTTCCGCGTGGCCGCGGAGTGCGCACAGGACCTGGCGGAGGACGGGGTCGTCTACGCCGAGGTCCGCTACGCCCCCGAGCAGCACCTCGAGGGCGGCCTGAGTCTCGAGGAGGTCGTCGAGGCGGTCAACGAGGGCTTCCGCGAAGGGGAGCGGCTGGCCCGCGAGAGCGGCCACCGGATCCGGGTCGGCGCGCTGCTCACCGCGATGCGGCACGCCGCCCGCGCGCTGGAGATCGCCGAACTCGCCAACCGCTACCGCGACAACGGCGTCGTCGGGTTCGACATCGCCGGCGCAGAGGCGGGCTTCCCGCCCACCCGCCACCTCGACGCCTTCGAGTACCTGAAGCGCGAGAACAACCACTTCACCATCCATGCCGGCGAGGCGTTCGGGCTGCCGTCCATCTGGCAGGCGCTCCAGTGGTGCGGCGCCGACCGGCTCGGGCACGGCGTGCGGATCATCGACGACATCGAGGTGGCGGACGACGGCTCGGTGAAGCTGGGCCGGCTCGCCGCGTACGTACGGGACAAGCGCATCCCGCTGGAGATGTGCCCCACCTCCAACCTGCAGACGGGCGCCGCCGACTCCATCGCCGCCCATCCCATCGGGCTGCTGCGGAAGCTGCACTTCAGGACCACGGTCAACACCGACAACCGGCTGATGAGCGGCACCAGCATGAGCCGCGAGTTCGAGCTCCTGACCGAGGCGTTCGGATACACGCTCGACGACATGCAGTGGTTCACCGTCAACGCGATGAAGTCCGCGTTCATCCCTTTCGATGAACGACTGGCGATGATCAACGACGTCATCAAGCCGGGCTATGCCGAACTCAAGTCCGAATGGCTGTTCCGGCAGACCGCCACAGGGGGGAACTGACCCCTCGCCGTCACCCGGACGGCATCTACACCGAAGCGGCCGGAGCCGTCAATTTCCGGCCGCTTCGCGGTGTTTGCAGGGCATGTGCAAGCCTGACTAGCTTGCAGAGCCGCTCATGTTCCCGTCCCCAAGGATTCGTTCCTGATGAAGCAGTCTGCTGCAAAGACCCTCGGTGTCGCCGCTCTCGGTGCCGCCTTCGCCGCTGCCGCCGCGGGTACCGCCTCCGCGGCCCCCGCCGTACCCGACCCGACGGGTGCGCTCGGCAACCTCTCCACGACGCTGCCGCTCAACGAGGTCACCGAAAAGCTGCCGGCGGGCGCGGCCGCGGTGCCCGCCACCGCGCAGGGTGCTGTCGGGGAGGCCGTTCCCTCGGGTGCGACCGACCCGGTCAGCGGTCTGCTCGGCGGCCTCCCGGTGACCGGCGCCCTTGGTGATCTCACCGGTGGCCTGCCGACCGGTGGCCTGCCGCTCGGTATCTGACGCGCGCACAGCCGGCCCA
>NZ_JBSGZJ010000176.1:0-13468 GCF_053610925.1 Streptomyces sp. NPDC054847
CGCCGGAAGGGTCAAGGGAGCGAGGAGGCCACGGTGGCAGAGACCTCGTCCCGGTCTGCGGCCGGGGTCGCGTCGTCGTCCAAGGAGATGTGCTGCGTCTCCTTGCCGAGCACGACCGCGACCAGAGTGAGCAGTGCCATCGCGGAAAGATAGACGCCGACGATCCACGGCGAGCCGTCACCAGCCTCCCACAGCGCCACCGCGATGAACGGGGCGACGGCCGCGCCAAGGATCGAGCTGACGTTGTACGCGATGCCTGAGCCGGTGTAGCGCACGCTCGTCGGGAAGAGTTCGGGCAGCAGCGCGCCCATCGGGCCGAAGGTCATTCCCATGAGCGTGAAGCCGAGCACCAGCCACAGCACCACGCCGAGCGTGCCCAGGCCGAGTAGCGGCACCCACACCAGTCCGAAAATCACAATCCCGGTGGTGACCCAGAGCAGGGTGGTGCGGCGGCCGTATTTGTCGGCGAGCGGGCCGGAGATAAGGGTGAACACGGCGAAGAACAACACCCCGAAGATCATCATCAGGACGAATGTGGTGTAGCTGTACCCCAGACCGGGCACGGCTGCGTCCTTCGCGGTGCGTCCGTAGCTCAGTGAGAACGTGGTCATCAGATAGAAGAGCACGTACGTCGCCAGCATGGCGAAGGAGCCGAGGACCAGTTGTTTCCAGTGGTCGCGGAAGACCGTGGCCAGCGGGAGTTTCTGTACCTTGCCGGCCTCGCGGGTCTTGGCGAAGACCGCCGACTCGACGAGCCGCAGTCGCACCCACAAGCCGACCGCGACCATGACGGCGGAGAACAGGAACGGCACGCGCCAGCCCCAGCTCAGGAACGCTTCGGAGGGCTGTGAGGGGTCGGCGGCCGCCGACGGCAGCAGCGCGCCGATGATCAGGAAGAGGCCGTTGCCGATGATGAAGCCCAGGGGGGCGCCCAGCTGGGGGAAGGTGCCGTACAGGGCGCGCTTGCCGCTGGGGGCGTTCTCGGTGGCGACCAGCGCGGCGCCGCTCCATTCGCCGCCGAGCGCGAAGCCCTGCGCGAGCCGCATCAGCACCAGCAGCGCGGTGGCGATCCAGCCGGCCTGTGCGTAAGTGGGCAGTACACCGATGAGGAACGTGGAGATGCCCATGGTGAGCAGTGAGATCACCAGCGTGCTCTTGCGGCCGAGGCGATCGCCGAGGTGTCCGAAGACGACGGCACCGATCGGTCGGGCCACCATTGCGGCGCCGAATACGGCGAAGGACGAAAGGAGCGCCGTGGTGGGGTCGCTGTTCGGGAAGAAGAGCCTGGGGAAAACCAGTACGGCGGCGGTCGCGTAGATGTAGAAGTCGTAGAACTCGACCGTCGTGCCGATGAGGCTGGCGACGAGGACGCGGGACCGGCTGTTGACGGGTGTCTGGGCCGGGCCGGTGGCAGGTGTGGGCATTTCTCGGTCTTTCGCGCGAGGGTGGTGAACGGTCGCCGGCGGTGTGCGCAGGCGGCCCGGGCGGCGGCGCGCGTCCCCCCTCGCGGAAGGGCCGCCCGACCGTACGGGCAGCGCAACGATCTCAGTCATCTCATCAACCGGTAGATCCATATCGAAATGTGAGACGCCGGGCACCTCCAGTGAACGCGTTCGCGCAGCCGATCAGCGGACCACCGCGTCGTCGGCTGTCAATGGACTGCCATCGGGGCGGCTGTAGCGGCGGGCCCAGGTTCCGTGGAAGCGACCTGCGCCTGGTCCCACTGCTCTTGGCGAGCGGAGACGACCGGCCTAAAGCACCCTCCCTCGCGACTTCGGCGCCATTGCTGAAAGCTCCGGGGCCGTCCCGGCCTTCCCCTGACCTGTCTCACGCCGGCTGACACGCCGCACGCCCCGCCACGAACCTTCCCAGGACACGGTTCCGGGGCGGTGGGTCGCAGCGTCACGGCAGGCGCACGAGACGCTCGAGCAGCTCGGAGTCGTAGCGGACGATGAAGGTGTCCACCTCGTCCAGCAGCCGCTAGAGGTGAGCCCGCATCAGGTGGTGCGCACCATAGCCATCCCCGTTCTTGTCACCGGCAGTTACGGCGTGAGCCCGCTGCCGCCGCAGCTCGACATTGCGGTCGGACACGAGGACCTGCGCGCCGAACTGGAAACGGCGGGCCGCGCACCCGCTGTTGTGCGTGTAAGGGACAGGATCGCGGCTGTCGTCGCTCGTGCCGGCCTCGTCGACGTCCTTGCTCCTTCCGAAGCCCTCAGCCACAAGGAGCGCGGCTCGGAGCCCTCGCGCACAGACGGCGGCGAGGCGTAGGAACGCGCAGGGGGCCGGCTGGAGAGATCCCAACGCCCTTACGCAGGGACGGCGTGATGGGGCCCGTGTACAGACGTCTTGCGCGTAGGAAGCCGGTACGGTTATGCCGCTGACGCGGTCTGGAGGCTTTCCACGATCGGGGACGGCAGGATGGCGCGTGCTGCCGCGCTGTCGGCAGAGGCGAGGTAGGTGAGGAGCCTTGTCGGTTGCTCCGGCCTGCCGAGGGGGACTGGTTCGACGCGGCGCCATCCTCGGGCGGACGCCGCCTTGATGGCGGCGACTACACCGATCCCGGCAAACCCCGCATCGCCTGGAACGATCAGCAGGCACGGGCGGATCTCGTGGATGCCCTGGTCGGCGACGCGCTGCGGCTACTGGGTCACCTGCCCGACCAGCAGCTCGGCGAGAAGGCCGCGAACGCGATCGGCCTGCTGGCCCCGGTTGCCGGACAGGATGTGGAGCCCGCCGACGACTCCGACGGCCGTGACGGCCGCTGGCGCATCACCCGCGGAACCGCCCCGGACCGCATCGTCTCCACCGTCGACCCCGATGCCCGTCACGTCCACAAGACCCGCAGCCACTACCAGGACGGTTACAAGGCCCACCTCGCCGTCGAGCCCGAGACCGGCCTGTTCACCGCCGTCTCCCTCACCCCCGGCAGCGGGAGCCAGTACCACGAGGCAACCGTCGCCCTCGATCTCCTCGCCGACGAGGAGGAACCGGTGGACGCATTCGGCGACACCGCCTACTCCACCGGCCCCACCCGCCGGGCACTGCAGGAAGCCGGACACCGGCTGTTCTTCAAGCCCGCCCCGCTGAAGACCGCCGTCGCGGGCGGGTTCAGCCTCGACGACTTCGCCATCGACACCATGGGCGGCACGGTGACCTGCCCGGCCGACCACACCGTCCCCCTGTCCGCACCATCAGGACAGAAGACGCAGCGCAAGGCGCTCTTCACCGACCAGTGCACCGGCTGCCCCTTACGCGAGCGATGCACCACCGCCAAGGCCGGGCGGATCCTCACCATCCGTCCACACCACGACCGGCTCGCCGCCGCCCGCCGACAGGCCGCAACCGATCCGAACTGGCAGGCCGCCTACCGCCGCTGGAGACCACCCGTCGAACGCGCCGTCGCCTGGCTCGTCGCCCACGGCAACCGACGACTACGACACATCGGCACTATCAAGAACAACGCCTGGCTCCACACCCGCGCCGCAGCCCTCAACCTGCGAACCCTGATCAACCTCGGACTCGACCACAAAGGCGACACCTGGCACGTCCGGGCCACCGCCTGACGGCGGCAGCCCGGATCACATCAAGATCTTCATCAGTCTTCTAGGGGCCCCTCTGACCACTCTGTTCCACACACCCCCGCACAGCACGGCATGCCGCGATCCGAGATCCCCCAGCACACTGGGCCACCTTCGCCTCAGCCTCAATACCGTCGGTCCACGCGATGTTCTCCGGCCGATGAGAAACGTCTTCTCCGGCAGTCTGTGGTTCATGCAGGTCCGGAGGCCGTCCGGGCTATGAACACGAAGGAGACAGGACATGGGAAAGGTCATCGC
This sequence comes from Streptomyces sp. NPDC054847, assembly GCF_053610925.1. NCBI lineage: Bacteria > Bacillati > Actinomycetota > Actinomycetes > Kitasatosporales > Streptomycetaceae > Streptomyces > Streptomyces sp. NPDC054847. The sequence continues at coordinate 3,840 of NZ_JBSGZJ010000176.1, forward strand.
GATCGAACATGTGACGCTCGACGGCGTGATGCAGGCACCCGGGCACCCGGACGAAGACCGCCGGGACGGCTTCCAGCACGGCGGTTGGGCCGCCCAGCGGCACGACGCGGCCATGCAGGAGCGGATGGGCATGCACATGTCGGACGCATGGGCCCTGCTGGCAGGCCGGAGGACGTACGAGCGCTTCGCGGACTACTGGCCCCGGCAGGAGCCGAACCCGTTCACCGAAGCACTCAACCGCGTGCCCAAGTACGTGGTGTCCACCACGTTGACGGAACCGCTCACCTGGCAAAACTCCGTTCTCCTCAAGGGCGATGCCGTCACTGCCGTGGCGAGGCTGAAGGAACAGACCCCAGAGAATCTGGTGGTGTTCGGCAGCGGAGAGCTGGTCCGGTCACTGCTGCCGAACCACCTCGTCGACGAACTGCTTCTCATGATCCACCCGCTGACTCTGGGCACAGGACGCCGCCTGTTCACAGACGCGAGCTCGGGCCCGGCCGTCTTCGAGCCGACCCACTGCACGACCACCAGGACCGGAGTGCTGATGGCGAGCTACCGGCCCTCCAAGAGCTGACCAGAGACCTTCCGCTGGGGCCTGCTGGGGGAGTGCACGTCACGGTCACGGTGACGTGAGCGGCGTGCGGCAGCCCGGCGATCGGCAGATCCGCGTACAGCGTGGTGAGGTCGGTCCGGGAACGAGGTGCAAGTCGGTATCCCTGGCCCGAGAGTTTCGTTGCGGCCAGGAGGCGCCGGGCGCTGCCAGTCTTTCCATGGGCATCACCGTGCCGAAGAGGGTTCGGAGTCATCCCGGCACCCACGAGACCGCCACGAAACTCACCACGGAAGTGGCTCCAGTCGTAAGGAAGACCTCACCGGCCAGAAGGACCCGAGGCATCCGCTCCGCACTGCATTAGAGGGTGGTCCTCCAGGAGTTCCTCGATCCGTCCGGCCAGCTTGCGCTGGTCAAGGACGGCCGTCAGGGATCCGGCCAGGCTCGGGACGATCAGCGCGGCCGCCTCGGTGCCCGGAACGGTGACGGTCTGCTCGTCCAGCGCGGCGAAGATCTCCTCGACCAGCCGCTCGGCCATCCTCGGTGCCTTCCGCCACAGCAGCGTGACCAGCCGTCGACGGCCGGCCTTGCGCATCTGGGCCGGTGAGCCGAACCGTTCCAGCAGCGTGAGGACGGCCGGGTGCTGCAACCACGCCCCCAGCACCCGTTCCAGCGACGGGTGGATCTGGGTCAGCAGGCCGTGCAGCCGGTTCGCGACCCGGGTGGCCTCGCCGGCCAGGTCGTCGTCGAACCCGACGATCATCTCCAGCTCGGCGATCGTCTCGTCTTCGCCGTCGATGGCCCGCAGCGTGTGCGGCATCGCGCGGGCCGCGTCGGCGATGATGAACGCGTCCTTTGCGTCGGTCTTTGCCTCGCCCGGTTAGAGGTCGACGATCCGCCGCATTGTCAGCCCCGGCAGGTAGGCGACCGGGCAGCCCATGTCCCGCGCGACTGCCAGCGGCAGGGCGCCGATCGAGGTCGGCTGATCGACCACGACCAGCACCGTTCCGTGCTTGGCCTGGAGTTTCGCGAAGAGCTCGCGGAGCTTGGGCTCGGTGTTGGGCAGGTGCTTGTCGAAGGCTTTCTTGCCGGCCGGGGTGACGCCGGTGGCGTGGTGTTCGCCCTTGCCGACGTCCAGGCCGAGGAAGACGTCGATGTCGCCGGTGTCGATCACGTGCAGGCCCCTCCATCACGCTTTCATCCGGCCTTGCCTGGGCACCGAGCTGCCACATCCACGTTACGGAGAGCCGGACCCGAAGGCGGGCGGCCCCGTTGCGGTGCCACGAAAAAGGTAACTGTGATAGTCGACCTGCGGCCCGGGTTGGGTTGCCGCCAGGCTGGCGTTGGCGTTCCGGCATGACCCGAAACGGTAACTGGCGGCTCGTCAGGTCCTGCCGTGCCCCCGAGATGTCTGCCGGACGTCGGCGTCGGCCTGGCCCACCCCGTTGGCTTGATCAGCAGCTTGTCCGCCATCTCGACGTGACTCATCACAGTTCTGCCACGCGGTGACTCCACCCAGGCCGACGCCGACCACGGTCGTCCAGCCCTTGAAGGAGAACAACCGCGTGACCATGCTCGCAGAACAGGTCGACGGCGTCATCGGCGTCGACACGCACAGGGACACCCTTGCCGCAGCGGCCGTCAGCCCCATCGGTGCCGTCCTTGCCAGCACCGACTCACCCGCCAACGCCCTGGGATATCAGCAGCTGCTGGACTTCGCCCGCCAACACATTCCGGGCCGGCGCTGCTGGGCGCTGGAGGGTACCGGCTCCTATGGCGCCGGGCTTGCCGCCTTCCTGACGCGGCTGGTGAAAGCGTCGTCGAGGTGTGCCGACCCAAGCGTCCCGCGGTCCGAGGCGGGCGCAAGACCAACATGCTTGATGCTGTCCGCGCGGCCAGGGAGGCCCTGGCAACCGAACATCTCATCCACCCACGACGGCGCGGTGAGCGCGAGGCACTTCGTGTCCTACTTGCCACCCGTCCTTGCCTGCACTGCAGCGATAAACCTGCTCAAGGCCCTGATCACCTCGGCGCCCGACGAGCTCCGCGTCGAACTCCGAGGCATGAAGAGCAAGGACCATGTTGCCCACTGCACGAAGCTGCGGGACCGGCCGAGCCAGGACATCGAGCACCGCATGACCGTTCGCGCCCTGCGAAGCGCCGCTCAGCGGACCGAAGCCCTGCGCTCTGAGGCGAAGGAGCTCGAAGCGGAGCTTCTCGCACTCGTCCGTACGATCGCCCCCGAACTGCTGGCGTTGCAAGGCGTCGGGCCGATCAGTGCTGCCCAGATCCTGATCAGCTGGTCGCACACCGGCCGCTTTCGGTCCGAGGCAGCGTTTGCGGCCTTCGCGGGGGTCGCTCCGATTCCCGCCTCGTCAGGGTTGACCAACCGGCACAGGACCAACCGCAGTGGAGACCGGCAGCTCAACCGGGCACTTCACACGATCACCCTGATCCGGATCCGCCTCTACCCGACCACCCGGGCCTACGTCGCCCGGCGGATCAGCGAGGGAAGACCGCGAGAGACGCACAACGCTGCCTCAAGCGTGCAATCTGTCGGCAGCTCTTCAAGCTCCTCGAACGAGGAGATCAGCCCGCGCGGCAGAGCACCACTGAAGATCTCCCTCAAGCAGCTTGACTTGATATAGCAGCCTCGGGGGGCAACACGCGCAGCAGGGGCAGATCCCCGCGACCGGATTCGAGCAGCTGCATGAGACCGAGAGAGGGTAGGGGAGCGCAGGTAGATGGAAGGGAGGCCGCGTACGTGGCGGAGAGACGAACCGATCAGACAAATCCCGATCAGCAGCGACTGATTGATGTGGGTGTGGGGTACTGGCGGCGGATGGTGCCGGCAGATGCGCCGCTGGGTGTGGAGATCCTTCCGGACGACGATGCTGTGGTGGTGTCGCACGCGGTGCGTGGCCGTGGCCGTATCTGCGTGGCGTCGGACGAATCGGTGCTGTTCGCGGGTTCGTCCGCGCCGCCGCATGAGGCGATCGAGGTGTTCCGTTCGGGGCGGCGGACGCCGCCCGAGCAGTTCCGTCCGCGTGGCGGTCGGGCATCGGCCGCTGCGGTGGAGGATCCCTTCGCGTTGGAGTCTCTTCCCCGGCTTGAGGAAAGGCTGTTCACTCTGGCCGAGTCCAGGGGCTTCCGGCGGGATCTGCTGCCGCCCCGTAGCGGGGACCAGCTCATCCACTTCGGGGACTTCGAGGCGTGGCACGACATGGTCCGCACTGAGGACGGCTACGTGGTGCGCAAGACGGACCGAGGTATGACACGGCTGCTCGGCACGGCGACGCACGTGGAGGATGCCGCGCGGCTCTTCGTCGCCGCCTGCGGCCTCCCGTTGCACACGGACGGGCTGTCGGCAGCGGAACTGCGGACACGGATCCCTCCGGGTGTGGACGTGGCCAAGTTGGACGGCGGCGTGTTCGTCGTCGAGTGGACGGATGGCGAACGGCACCGTGTCACCGTCGAGGCAGACTACTGGGCGTATCCCTTCGCGGCAGCGATCGGCCGATCCCCCGAAGCGATGCTGAGCACCAGCGCCACCCGCTGACTGGCTGTTCTCTATCAGCTCGGGTGGGCGGTGGGGTTCGAACAGGGGCCTGGTCCGAGTCTGCGGGAGCGGATGCATGGAAGAAGGGCCTCTTGGTAGCTCGCGGATGTCGAGTCCAGTAAGAAGCAAGAGGCCCTGTTGTCGAAGTGTCGCGTGGTCACGGGTGCCGGGCCCAGTCCGTCCACTGCTGAGTGTGAATGTCTCGCCCACAGGTTCGGGTACGCAGCCGACCGGCCAGGGCGCCGGCCCCGGTACGGCTCGGACATGAGCGACGCCGAGTAGACCGTGGTGCGGGACCTGCTGCCGGTTCCGGAATGAATGGCCGGACGGGGCGGACGGCCGGAGGGCTACTGCCACCGGCAGAGGATCGACGCGATCCGCTACCTCGTCGACAACGGCATCAAGTGGCGGTCGATGCCCCTCGGACTTCCCGCCCTGACCATGTGTGTACGCCTTCTTCGCCCTCATCGAGGACGAGCAGGTCGCCGCGCTGGTGGGCGAACTGCTCGCATGAACAGTTCTCGCCGCAGGACCGTTGTCTCAGCGCTTGTCCCAGAACGTGGGACGGCTCTTTGTGGGCCGTGGGGGACTGCTGTAGAAATGGGCCCCATGAATCACGAGCCCTTGGTGCGACGCCTGGTCATCGACCTGTGCCGACGCCCGGCTTCGTGTTGTCGCTGAACACGCGTCCCTGACGCTTACCGTCGGCCGGTGGTTCCACCCGCGCCGGTGACGTCCCGCACCCGCTCCTCGTGACGGGACAGTTCTCTTCGCCCTGACCCGCTCCCGCCCAGGGCTGTCCGCTCACGCCGGCCCGGCACGGCACCTCGACTGCCGCGCCCCGGCGCCCCCATGGAGGCCGTCCCATGTCCTCGGCAACCCGTTCGCACGCACCCGACGCCGGCATCGGCAAAAAGCCGCAGCCACGTCACCCCCGTGCCCCGGCCCGGCTGCGCCGTGCCGCACTGCCGCTCGGCTCGCTCCTGCTGTTCCTCGCCCTGTGGCAACTGCTCGCCGCGAGCGGGACGTGGAGCCAGACGCTGGTCCCGCCGCCCGTCAAGGTCTGGGACGCGTTCGTGAACGTGTCCACCACGCACGACGGTGTACGCGGCTACAACGGCACCTACCTCGTGGAACACCTCGGCATCAGCCTGCGCCGCATCGCGTTCGGGGCTGGCATCGGCATCGGCGCCGGAGTGGTGTTCGGGCTGCTCATGGGGACCGTCGGCTGGGTGCGCTCGTTGTTCGAGCCCTGGATCACGTTCCTGCGGACGCTGCCGCCGCTGGCGTACTTCTCGCTCCTCATCATCTGGCTGGGCATCAACGAGGAACCGAAGATCACCCTGCTGGCGGTAGCAGCCTTCCCGCCCGTAGCCGTCTCCACCACCACGGCCGTGGCCGCCGTACCGCGCAGCCTGGTCGAGGCGGCCCGCGCCCTCGGTGCCTCGCGCTGGGACGTGGTCAGGGACGTCCTCGTCCCGTCCGCCCTGCCGGAGACGCTCACCGGCGTCCGGCTGGCCGTCGGCGTGGCCTACTCCTCGCTCGTGGCCGCCGAGTTGGTCAACGGGCTGCCCGGCATCGGCGGCATGGTCAAGGACGCCGCCAACTACAACAACACCCCGGTCGTGCTCGTCGGCATCATCGCCATCGGCGTCTCCGGTCTGGTCATCGACGGCCTGTTGCTGCGACTGGAACGCACCGTCGTTCCCTGGCGCGGCCGCGTGTGACCGCACGTCCCTCCCTGCCCCCCTCACCCGTCAACCGCACAGAAACGGCCTCCTGATGTCCCATGTCCCTGAAGGCCCCTCCCGGCGGCTGCTGCTCGCCGGTGCCCTCGCCGCCGCCTCCGCCGCCGTCACCGGCTGCTCGTCGAACGACGAGGGATCGTCCGGCGGCGCCAAGAGGCTGCGCATCGGCTACTTCGCCTTCCCCAGCGGCGACCTGATCGTCAAGAACAGGAAGCTGCTGGACAAGGCCCTGCCCGGCTACGAGATCAAGTGGATCAAGTTCGACTCCGGCGCCAGCGTCAACCAGGCCTTCCTCGGCAAGGCCCTCGACATAGCCGCCCTCGGATCGAGCCCCTTCGCCCGGGGCGTGTCCGGCGCCTCCCCGATCCCGTACAAGGTCGCCTGGATCCTCGATGTCGCCGGCGACAACGAGGCGCTCGTCGCCCGCAAGGACACCGGCGTCACCGACGTCGCCGGCCTCAAGGGCCGGACCATCGCCACACCCTTCGCCTCCACCTCGCACTACAGTCTGCTCGCGGCGCTGGAGACAGCCGGGCTGAAGACCTCGGACGTTAAGCTCGTCGACCTCCAGCCGCAGGCGATCCTCGCCGCCTGGCAGCGGGGCGACATCGACGCGACCTACATCTGGCTGCCGACCCTGGACGAACTTCGCAAGACCGGGAGGCAGATCACCAGCAGCAAACAGATCGGCGCCGCGGGAAATCCGACCCTGGACCTGGCCGTTGTCTCGGACGACCTGATCGCCAGGGACCCGAAAGCCATCGACGCCTGGCGGAAGAGCGAGGCCGAAGCGCTGCGGCTGCTCAAGTCCGACCCCGAAGGCTCAGTCGATGCCGTCTCCGCCGAACTCGGCATCAGCAAGGCCGACGCCAGAGCCCAACTCGCGCAGGGCGTCTTCCTCACCCCCGAGCAGGTGACCTCCGCCGACTGGCTCGGCGCCGACGGCAGCCCCGGCAAGCTGCTCTCCTACGTCACCGACACCGCGAAGTTCCTTGCCGGCCAGAAGCAGATCGACGCCACGCCGTCGGCGGACGCCGTCCGCAGGGCCTTCTACCTCAAGGGGCTGCCAGATGTCCTCAAGTGAGACGACGACGCCCACCGAGAGCAGGGGGACGAAAGTCGACGGCACCGTCCGACTCGACGACGTTGTCCACCGGTACGGCCGGGGCGGCCAGGACGTCACCGCCGTGGGGCCCGTCGACCTGTCCGTCACCGCTGGCGAGTTCCTCGTCCTGGTGGGCCCCTCGGGGTGTGGCAAGAGCACGCTTCTCCGCCTGATCGCCGGGTTCGAGCGGCCGACCTGCGGCACCGTGCGGGTGTCCGGCGACGAACCGAGGCCCGGTGCGGTGGCGGGCGTGGTGTTCCAGACGCCGCGACTGTTCCCGTGGCGGACCGTCGGAGGCAACGTCGATCTCGCCCTGCGGTACGCGGGCGTCGACCGTGCCCACCGGCCCGAACGGCGGGCGCGGCTGCTGGCCCGGGTCGGCCTGGAAGGCACGGAGAACCGGCGTACCTGGGAGATCTCCGGCGGTCAGCAGCAACGCGTCGCCCTCGCCCGAGCACTGGCCGCCGAGAACCCCCTCCTCCTGCTCGACGAGCCGTTCGCGGCGCTGGACGCGCTGACCCGGGAACGGCTCCAGGAGGACGTCCGCCGGGTGACGGCCCAGACCGGGCGGACCACGGTGTTCGTGACGCACTCGGCCGACGAGGCGGTGTTCCTCGGCTCCCGCATCGTCGTGCTGACCAAGGGGCCGGGAACCGTCGCCCTGGACCTGCCCGTCGACCTGCCGCGCGGCGACGTCGACGCCGAGGAACTGCGCGAGTCACGCGAGTTCGCCGACCTGCGGACGCGGATCTCCCACGCTGTGAAGACCGCCGCGGCGGGCTGACAGCCGTAGCACGCAAGACATCGAAGAAGGGACACACACGTGAGCATCCTCAACGTTCGGCCGGAGACACAGCAGTTGCCGATCACCCCGCTCGGCCCGAGCTTCGGCGCCGAAATCCGCGGCATCGCCGTCGGCAGCCTCGACGACGACCAGGTCCTCGCGCTCCGCGAAGCCCTCGTGCGGTACAAGGTGCTGTTCGTCCGCAGCCAGGAGAGCCTCGACGACGCGGCGCAGATCGAGTTCGGCAGGCGTCTGGGCGAGGTCACCGTCGGGCACCCGGTCCACGACTCCGGCGACGTGGCACCCGAGGTGTACAGCCTGGACAGTCAGGACAACGGGTTCGCCGACGTGTGGCACACGGACGTGACGTTCGTACGCCGGCCGCCCGCGATCTCCGTGCTGCGGGCCGTGGTGCTGCCTCCCACCGGCGGTGACACCAACTGGGCCGACAGCCAGCTCGCCTACGAGTCGCTGTCGCCGGGCCTGCGGGCGTACGTCGACACGCTGACTGCCGTGCACGACGGCAGCCGCGAATTCGGCTACTACCTGGCCCAGCGCCGGCAAGGCCGCGGGAACCTGTGGGAGGGCGAGAGGTTCACCGAACTGACGCCGGTCGAGCACCCGGTGGTACGGGTGCACCCCGAGAGCGGACGCAAGGGCCTGTTCGTAAACCCCGGCTTCACCTCCCACATCACCGGCGTCTCCGAGCACGAGAGCCGAGGCATCCTCGACATCCTCTACGCCCACCTCACCAAGCCCGAACACATCGTGCGACACCGCTGGCAGCCGGGTGACGTCGCCTTGTGGGACAACCGCAGCACGGCCCACTACGCCAACCGCGACTACGGCAACCAGCACCGCGTCATGCACCGCATCACCCTGCGCGGGGACACACCCGTAGGTCCCAGCACCGCTGCCCGCTGACCGTGCCCGCGGCCCGGGCGGGCGTCCCAGCGCGCGCCCGGGCCACGCAGTTACCTTGCGACACCCATCGCGCGGCATTTGGCACCGGCCAGACCGGTACATCGGCTTGTCACCTCTACAGACCTCGTCAACTGGGCGGGCGAGCGGATCACAGTGTTGACCGAGTACGCCGCCACGCTCGCTTGGATGGCTGGCATCCTGAGGCAATGCGGATACGGGGCGTGCTGGAAACCGCTCAGGGCTCAACCCTGGCCGGGGACCGGGACGCCAAGGTATCCGGCTCGCCGACCGTCCTGCACCCCAGACGACCTGGCGCGGGCGTTCCTTCGGACTGTAGACGATGCGCAACGTCACCACCTTGTTGCTGTCCTACCTGGTGGTCGCCCCCGCGCTGGTCGTGCTCCGGCTGCAGCTCGTCTCCCTCAAGCTCCACCGCATGCGATCAGGCTGGGGAACGGGCCAGTCCACACTCGAGAGCAACCTCGCCGGGCCCTGGCAGGCCGTGAGCGGCACATGGGCGGACACAGCGGCAGGCAAGCGCGGAGCGCACCCGGGTGATGCGTTTTACCTGAGCGACACAACGGCTGCGGACTTCACCTACGAAGGCGACCTGAGGGTCGTGAACGGTGCGGCGGCGCTGACGTTCCGTGCCAACGCCGACGCCACACAGCACTACAGCGCCAACATCGACACCAACGGCCTGCTCAAGCTGTGGCGGCCGGGCCACGACATCGCGACCTACCCCACCACCGTCACACCCGGACGCACCTACCACCTCAAGGTGGTGGCCTCCGGTTCGAACATCAAGGTCTACCTCAACAACAACACCACACCGGCCATCAACGCCACGGACTCCACGTACCCCTCCGGCCGCCTCGGCATTAACACCTTCAACGGCGCCAGCGAATTCCAGGACGTCAACGTCTTCATCGAGTGACGAGCCGCGAGGCGACCAGGAG